>CAZPFZ010000063.1:0-7609 GCA_964585955.1 uncultured Acidiphilium sp. | reverse complement strand
ACTCTTTTCTATATAGTAAAATATCAATGAAGATAGTGATACCGCAAAGCCCTTTATTTTATGTAAAAAGTTGTATTAATACTCTTTTTGCCACAATAATCGGTAGCGCATATTCATAATGTGCACGCATGGCTATTATATAATAATGTTATTGCGGTTGCAAAATTTTTCTATAACACCAAACTAATTTAATAACAAATTTGAGAATACCCAAAAGCATTAATGCTTTTTCTTCTTCCCCTCATACCGGCAGAGCCGAGCACGAGGGGAGTATATCTTCTTACATGCTTTTTAAAAAAGAGAGATAAAGGCGCGAACATGCTTAACGGCATAATCGCGTTCTTTTCTCTTTTTTTCTAAAAAGTAGATACAAACAATTATTTTAAAATGTGCAAGCATGGCTAAGCGTTAATTTGGGTGTAATGCTGAAAGGTATAAAACTCCAACAAGGTATAACAAACCGACAAGGTTTTTATATATAAATAACTTAGGGAGAAGATATAATGAAAAATCAAAAAAAAGGCTTTACTTTAGTAGAGTTAGTAATAGTAATCGCCGTTATAGCTGTTTTATCCGCGGTTCTTATACCAACGTTTAGCGGCGTTATAAATAATGCAAACGAAGCAAAAGATAAAGCCAACGCAAAAACAATGACGACCGAGCTAATGCTTAACGCCGTAACCGACAGTTTGCAAAACTATACGCCGCAAGAAGTTCGTGCTTTAACTATGCAAAAAACGTCGGCAAGCAACAAAATGCAAAGCAAGGGCAACAGTTATTGGTATAACACGCAAAAAAACCAAGTAGAAGTTCAAAATACTCGTCAAATGGTCACCGGTGCCGAAAGCGCAGCGGGCATAAGCATTGTTTATGCTGACGGCGGTTCTTCCACAGAAAAAACACTTTTCTCGCTTGCGGCTAATGGAGATTACGTTTATATTTTCGGTGATGAAACGCTCGATTATGTTGTTGATATTTTAAGTAATTTAACCACTTATGCAAGACTTAACGTCGGCACAGAGCTTTTGGCAATGAAAGCTGAAATGGATCGTTTATACAATACCGTTTATGATAAAGTAAAGGACGATACTCAACTCGAAGCTATAATAAAGCTTTTTAATCCGAAAAATTGCTTGTATTTCGATAACGTTGCAATTTACGGAACAAACACCAGTGCAAACTACGCTTACGAAAATTACGTTGTAGTAAACGGCACCACAAAAATTGCAGGTGCGCCCACAGGCGACCAAATAGCAATTAAATCAACGGTAAACCTTGTTTTTCCGTCGGGTTGTAAAACAAGCGGTAACTCTTTTAAAGGCGTAACGGTAAGCGGTAACGGAACAATTGACGTAAGCGTTCCTTCTGAAAATAGCGCGACGGGCTATGTTATAAAACAATCGATAACAGATATGCTAAATTATGCAAGTAGCAATAATGCCGCTACCGAAAATATTAAAAATGCATTAAAAGAAAGTTACGAATTTAACACGGATACCGAATTAAACGGTGTTGACTTTGCAAACGTAAACAGCGTTATAGAAAAAGTTGAAAACAAGGTAGCCAACCAAGTTTCAAGTGCCGTTTTAGAAGCGGGCTTTAACGTTCAAATGGGCAATAATAACAAAATTCAATATAGTGAACTTACTTTTGGTTATAAATACATTCAAGCAGAACTTCTTGCACAAAACGCAAACGGCCGCGACTTGTTCTTTAGAACAAACAATACGGTTATCGTAGAGGATAACGCTACTTCTATTTCCGGATTCGAATCCGGCACGGTAACTATTTCGGCGGCTTTAAATAAAGATAAAAACGCAAGTGAATTGCTTAGCGGCTATTCGGCAACCAATGCAGCAAAAGCTGTTAGCGAATATCTTGTTGCTACAATAGAAATTCAAGTTGACCAAATAATTGCCGAACTTAACAAACTCAATTATAAAAATATTAATACCGAAAACTTTAAATTGGGCGATAATGACGTAATACGTTTTTCCTACCAAAACTACCGCAACTATGTTGTTGTTTCGGGGGCATGCGTATTCCACACTAAAGACGCAAACGGCAACGAATCCGCCGTTAACTACAAAATCGCACCTGTCGTTTACTTAAAACGTGTTTCTACCGCGTATGTTACTATGGATGTTTTGTCCGGTCTTAACAACAAAACGGTTGTTTCCGTTCCGGATGTAGCTTCTTACTTAAACGGTAAAAACTTTATCGTCAAGGGCGTTGTTGGCGGAGTCGAGGTTGAATTAAGCAAGGTTACGGTAGGCGCACACGCAGGCAAATATTATTATAAGAATAATGGCACGCTTTCAGAAGTAAGGGTTTACGATGGCGAAACGCTTGTTTTCCGTCAATTTATAGCTTAACCTTAATAAACTTAGCGTAGCGTAACAAAAACGTAAAAACGCAAATTAAAAATAAAAATTTGCCGTTTATAAAAACACTTTTTATGTTTCACAATTCAATAATATTCTTGCGGATTTTTTCGTAGGGTGTTATATAAATTTTAGTTCTTTCTAACAACAAAAATAAAATAAATTAACTAAAGAAAGAACTTAAACGGAGGGTATAAAATGAAAACAAAAAGAATTATATTGTCGCTTTTGGTGGCAATAGCACTTGTATTCGGTTTAACGGGTTGCTTCCTGTTTAACGCGGGCGATACAATAACTATGGTAAACGCTCCCAAGACTGATTACGTTTTAAACGATACTCAAGCTCTTGAATTTACCGTAAAGGTTGTTGTTGGTGGTAAAGATTATACTTTATCTTATGCCGGAGCCGAAACCGAAGAACTTAAAGTAGAAGGTTTCGATCTTACATCTACAGGTACAAGAACTGCAACAATAACTTACAAAAAGGCTAACAATCTTCAGCTTACCTTTACTTACACTGTTACCGACGCTTCCGCTACATTAGCAGGTGACGGTTCAGTTGCTACACCGTATATTTTAACATCCGCAGCAGATTTTGCAACTCTTGCCGCTAAAGATAATTTCCAAACTGCTAATATCCAACTCGGCAACGACATTACATTTACTGCTGAAATATCTAAAGTTTATTCCGAAGCTCTTTACGAAACAAACTTCGTTGGTACATTCGATGGTCAAGGCTATACTATTTCTGAGTATACACCTGTCGGTAAAGATGGCGAAGATGGTGAACAAGCGCAAGCCGGTTTGTTCTATCAAATTGCTCCTGCTGCAGGTCAAACAGCCACAATTAAAAATCTTAAACTTTCTAACTGTTCAATAACAAATGCTTCAGCTGCAGGCGCTGGTTTGTTAGGTCAAGGCAGTTATGCTAACAAGGATGCTCAAGGCGATGTTGTTATAGATAACGTTGATATGTTCGGTTGCAAAGTTCAGAGTATGAAAAACTCTTCGTTATATCTTGGTTATGCCGCAGGTAAAAACATTACCTTTAAAAACTGCGATGCAGACGGTAACTGCTCAGTGTTAACAACAGGTCACTCTTCCGCTACATTTGTTGGCTCTGGTGCTTATATTAACTTTGCAGGTTGGACTGCTGATGGAAAAACGTTTATTACACCTTCCGATTCGGGGTTGCTTTCTTTCGACAACTGTTCTTCTGCTGCTAAATTAACAGGCTCTCAACATGTTCGCGGATTCGTTGGAAACTCAGCTATGAATGGTAAATATACCGCAGAACGTAAAAACGGTTGCAAATACACCGGCACTATTTATACTTGTAACACTGCTGAAAATTCGGCTACTACAATAGGTGGTACTGCTTTAATTGAAAACACTTCTTTGGATAATTACACTATCCACTGCGCAGGCGCAGCTACAACAGGTACCGGATTTACCGCTGTTAAAGATATAACAAATGGTTCGCTTACAAAGGGCGAAGTAGGTACGGCTCTTTCTATAAATAACGTAGCTAACGGTGCAACTTACATCTTTGCTTATTCTTTCTCAAGAGGCGGTTCTTTTTATGGTAACAGCTTTACTGCAACTAGCGGAAATGGTAATACCGAAATTAAATGGTTTAACACTATTTACGATTATAAAGACGAAGGTTATACCGCTGATCTTGATGCTGATGCTTTGAAAGTTTACGGTGCATTAAGAGAATTAACTGATAAAACTTATTCTGAAGCTACCGCTAAGGTAACTTTCAGCGTAATGGTACTTGACGCTCAGGGTAACATGGTTGCTTATTATTCGTATCTAGATGCAGCAGTAACTGTAAACTGGGATATGAGCAAATAATAAATGCACAAAAAGCAGGCTTAATCAAATGCAAGCGGCTAAGCCCCAATTAATAACATAAAAAACGAGCAAACACTCAAGATTAAAAGTCTTGTTTGTGTTTGCTCTTTTTGCTGTAAATAAAGTTAAATATTTTGCTGTTCAAAATTAAAAGTTGCAAGAAAATCTTTTATTAAAAAGGCGCAAAAGTGCGGAAAAGTACAAATATTGGATTTAAATCCGATATTTCCTTTTATAAGTTTAATTCCAAAGCTTATTTCGTTATAAGTGTCGCTTTTTATTAGTGTAGATAAAGATTTTGAATTGTTGTTTCCCGCTTTTACTTCTATGGGAACAAGATAGTCTTTATGGCGGACAAAAAACTTTTCTTCTAAGGTGGAATTTTCTTTTTTATAATAGCGAAGTTGATATCCCGATTTAACAAGAGCTTCACCTATAATGCTTTCAAATAAACCGCCTTTGTAAACATCAAGATTTTTATTTTGTCTAAAATCCGCTTGTGCGTCATCATCGAGCTGAGAAAGCAGTAATCCGTTATCTGCATAGTATATAATGCAGGACCCGTCCACAACATTGCCGTTTAGCGGTAAATTGGGGGTTTGTAAAGCGCGGCTTATGTTAACAATACCTGCATCTTCAAGCCATTCTAAAGAACCTCTGTAATCGCTAAACTTAGCGCCTGAACGTACCTTTGATATTTGGAATTTTTTATTTTCTTTACCTAACTGAAATGGTATCGAACGAAATACATTTGTTATGCGTGACTTATCAAGACCTACAGCATATTTGCGAATGTCTGCATTGTAACCTATAACAATTTGACGTTGTAATTCAATTGTGTTTTCAAAGGTGTTTTTTAAAACGAAATCTTTTACAACTTCGGGCATGCCGCCTGTTATACAGTAGTCTAAAAAAAGGTCATTGTATATTTTTAATATTTCGGGCGAAAACGGTGTAAACGTTTGCATGTGGAACAAAATATCTTCTTTTATGTCGTCGTTAAAACCGCGCGCCCACAAAAATTCTTCAAAGTCAAGCGAGCGCATTTCTATTTCTGTTTTATATCCCACACTTATGCTTGATATTTCTTTGTAATGAATACCGAGTAGCGAGCCGCTACAAATAACATCATATTTTCCGTATATCGAAAAGAATTTTAATGATGTTGTTATGTCTGCAAACTCTTGTATCTCATCAAAGAAAATAAGCGTTTTATTCGGTATAAATTTGGCGTTTGGATTAATTCGTGAAATGTTTTTTACAATTGAGTCGGCAGAATATCCGTTTTCAACTATTTGTTTATAAATTGGCTCTTCGGCAAAGTTTATTTCAACTACGTTTTCATAGTTTTTTTCGGCAAAGTATTTTATAGATTTTGTTTTGCCAACTTGCCTTGCTCCTTTTATTATAAGTGGTTTGCGATCCGGGTTATTTTTCCAATTCAACAAGTACTTATCTATTTTGCGCTTTAAATATGCACTCATATTGCTATACCTCGCATTAAAAGTGGTAAAATAATATATATAATTAAGGGGAATAATTTTAATGTTTGTGTTTATGTTGTTAAAATTCTTATTATATTCTATCACTAATGTGGATAAAAATCAAGTATATTTATAAAAAATGAGCGAGTTTTTTTGAAAAACGCTAAAAAAATGAGCGAGTTTTTTAGATCTGTTAAAAAAAATGAGGCAGCGTCAATATTAACTGCGCTGCAAAGTTCAATTTTACACGCGTAAGGCGTATTTTACCGCAGTGCGGTGCACTGCGATTTTACTCGATAGTAGTCGGATTTCACAAAAAAGCAACGCTTTTTTAAGTTAGGGGTTCTTTCGCGAGTATGCGTAACACAGCGCGTTTCATGGATGACAAAAAAAGAAACGGCTAACTTAAAAATGAGCAAAAGTTGAGCTATGGGTTTATTAAAGCGTTTTACTGATAATTTGTCGTCCTGACACTTGCGGAAAGATCTCGCGGAAGCGAAAGCCCAAGCTAAATCACTTATAAAGGGTCAATAAAATGCAATGCCGAAAAGAGGACATCATTAATAAAAGTTAGCCTATAAGTCGATTAACGGCGTTTTTTGTGCTTTATTATACATAAAAGTTCTCTAATTATAATAAATAAAATATGCGGACGTTAAAATATGACACGATAACAAAAAATAAAAACGGTTTTTACGTTTGACATTATAACCATTTAAGTGATATACTTAAATAAGTAAAGAAATTGAAAAATAAAGCTTAGCTTTAGGTTTGTTATAATAAAAAAATTTATAAAGGTTAAAAAATGGAAAATAAAAAAGAGGACGATGCTTTAAAAAGTAGCGATATAAAAGTCAATAACGGTGCTATTGCTACGGATGGCAAGCAAGAAGATTGGCTCGTTTATGAAAATAAAAAACAAATTATAAAGGCTCTTTTGCTTGGAATTTTAATAGGGCTTGCAATAATTGTTCCAGGGGTAAGCGGCGCGGCAGTTTGCATAATTTTCGGGCTTTACGAACAGTTGCTTTATGCTATGGGTAATTTGTTGCGCAAGTTTAAGCGGTGCTTTTTGTTTTTATTGCCAATCGGCATAGGTGCGGTAATAGGTTTTGCTTTGGGTTTTTTGGGTGTAAAAAGGCTTATAAACGCTTTCCCGTTTGCTGTTGTTGCCGCATTTGCCGGGTTAATGGTGGGCTCTTTCCCCGCTATAACCGATAACATTAGCGGTAATAAACACACGCCAAGCAATAAAATATTGTTTTTTATAGGTTTTTTGCTCCCCGTTGTTGTATCGTTTGTTTCTGTTTTTTGCGGTTTTACACAAAAAACATTGGATAATTTAACAGTTTATCATTACATATTGTTTTTAGTGCTTGGTTACCTTGCCGCAATTACGCAAATTGTGCCCGGTCTGAGCGCCACGGCTCTTCTTATGATGTTTGGCTATTTTTCAACGTTAATTAATGCCGTCGGGTTTGAGCTATTACATAATTTTGCGCATTTGTTTGTATTTTTGTGCCTCGGTATCGGATTTTTGCTGGGATTGCTTACGACGTCTAAGGCAATGTCAGTCATTCTCGAACGTTATAACAAAAAGGCATTTTATGTAATAACGGGGCTTTCAGCAGGGGCTATTGTAACAATGTTTTTTAATCCGGAAATTTATCAAGTATATTCCGCGTGGGGAAAATTCGGCGTTAATGCGATAGAACTCGTGGTAGGAATAATTCTATTTATGTTTGGCGCTGTTTGTTCGTATAAGCTTGTTTTAAAGGAAAAAAACAACGGCAAAACCAATAATAAAAAAACATAAAAGTGCGGCTATAAGTCGATTATTAAGCAAAATTTAAATAAAATTATTAAAGAGAAATATATTGC
>CAZPFZ010000062.1:0-7841 GCA_964585955.1 uncultured Acidiphilium sp. | reverse complement strand
CCATAAAAGTACCCATGGAAGAAGCTTCGCGTTTCGGCATTGTGAACGCCGCAAAAAACGGTAAAATAGAAATGTTCGAGGAAAAACCCGCCAATCCCAAAAGCGATTTAGCCTCTATGGGGATATATATTTTCTCGGCAAAAAAATTGTATAAATATCTCGAAGAAGACGAAGCTTCGCAAGATAGCCATAACGATTTCGGAAAAGACATACTTCCCAAAATGCTCGAACGCGGCGAAAGGTTGTTTGCTTATGTGTTTAGCGGATATTGGAAGGATGTGGGAACAATAGATTCGCTTTACGACGCTAATATGGATTTACTTGGCGAAAAGCCCGCGTTCGATATAGGCGATATGAATTGGAGAATTCATTCGCGCAATCCTATTGCACCTCCGCACTATATAGGCGTTAACGGTTCGGTTAACGGCAGCATTATAGCGCTCGGTTGCGAAATCGAAGGTAAGGTCGAGCATTCTATTATTTCTGCAAACGTCACCGTAGAAGAGGGTGCTATAATAAAGGATAGCGTGATTTTTTCGGGTTGTACCGTTAAAAAGGGTGCGCGTATAACTAACTGCATTATAGACGAAAAAGCCGTTATCGGCGAAAATGCAGTTATAGGCAGTGGTGACTTACCCAGAAAAATTACCGTTATAGGCGGAGGCGTTACGGTAGATGCCGATTGTAAAATAAAAGCCGGAACCATAACCGAGGGGGATAAATAAGTTTATGGATGCTTTAGGTATTATTTTTTCAAATATTCACGACGATAACGTTCCCGAATTAACTGCGGGTAGAACTATGGCGTCTATTCCTTTCGGGGGAAGATACAGACTTATTGATTTTCCTTTGTCTAACATGGTTAACAGCGGTGTTACCAAAGTGGGGGTTATTACAAAAAGTAATTATCAATCGCTTATGGATCACGTTGGCAGCGGTAAAGACTGGGATCTTGCAAGACGTCATGGCGGATTGTTTATCTTACCGCCTTTCGGTGTGCAAGAAAGCAAATCTTTATATAATACACGGTTAGAAGCTTTAAAAACGGTAACGGGATTTTTATCGAACTCGTCGGAAGAATATGTTATTATGTCCGATAGCGATATTGTTTGCACTATGGATTTTGCCGCGCTTTTAAAGTATCATTTAAAAAAGAACGCCGATATGACGCTTGTTTACGTAAACGAAAAATCGGAATCTGTTAGCGGCGTTAACAACATTGTGCTAGAAATAGATAAAAACGGTAAAATTTCGGATATGGCTTTTGATCCCGATTATGAGCCGAAAACAAAAGTTAATCTTTACGCAAACGTGTGCGTATTAAAACGCACTTTATTGTTAAACCTTATAGCCGACGCTGTTGCGCACAACAAACGCCACTTTGGTGCGGATATTATAGGTGCAAATTTAACAAGATTTAATATTTGTGCGTTCGAACATAAAGGCTATTTTACCAAAATCGCCTCTTTACAAACATATTACGAACAAAGTCTTGCTCTTTTAGATAAGAAAAAACGTAAAGGTTTATTCGGAACCGAACGCGGCGTATACACAAAGGTAAAAGATAGCACGCCCACGCATTACGGTTTAAAATCAGTTGTAAACAATTCGCTCATTGCTGACGGTTGTGAAATCGAAGGCGAGGTTTATAACAGCATAATATTCCGTGGCGTAAAGGTGGGTAAGGGTACCGTCGTGCGCGATAGTATTTTAATGCAGGGTACAATCACGGGCGAAAACAGTGTAATAAACTGCATTATTACAGATAAAAACGTTCTTATAAGAGATAGGCGCGTTTTAAGCGGTTGTAAAAATCATCCTTTCTTTGTTTATAAAAATAGCGTGTTATAACATACAAAAGTCGGGCTATAAGTTGATTTTCGCGCTTTTTTAAATATTTGTTAATTTTTTCATAAGGAGTTATATATGGCTAAAAACAAAAAAAATAACGTAAATGCAAATGCTGATTTGCCCGCAAAAGAAAAATCTGACGGGCTCGCAAAAAAAACAAACAAATGTGAAGTAGCAAAGGATCAGCTTTGTTCTAAAACGGAAAAACTTCCTAAGGTTGAATTAAAACAGGAAAAAGAAAAACCTGTTTTAAGCGAAGCACCTGCATTAACGGAAAAAACAGGCAATAAAAAGGCGGCTGCGAAAAGCAAAAAAAGCACGGCTACCGTAAAACGCACTAAAACTAAAGTTGCCAAGGATGAAAAAACGAACGATAATAAAGGACTAAACCTTGAAAATCAACAAAAAGAGCTCGTTTTAGAAGAAGTTAAGCCTAAAAAGAGCGTTATGTTTGTTGCTTCAGAAGGGTTACCTTTTGTAAAAACGGGCGGACTTGCCGATGTTATAGGTTCACTTCCTAAAGCAATCGCGGCGGCGGGTGAGTACGACGTAAGCGTTATTATGCCTATGTATTCTAAAATAGATGCAGGGCTTAGGAACAATTTTTCCTTTGTGGGCAATTTTAACGTCGGGCTCGCTTGGCGTAATTTGTATTGCGGATTGTTTTCTTTCCGTTTGGAAGGAGTTACCTATTATTTTATAGATAACGAATATTATTTCAAGCGCGATAATATTTACGGCGAATACGACGATGGCGAAAGATTTGCATTCTTTTCAAAAGCCGTGCTCGATAGTTTGGGTTATATGGGATTTTACCCCGATGTTTTAAACTGCAACGATTGGCAAACCGCTGCTACAATTATTTATTTAAGAACATTATATAACGATAAGTTTGGTTTTAGCCGAATCAAAACTGTTTTTACAATACACAATATAGAATATCAAGGAAAATTCGGCATGCAAACCGCGGGCGATTTATTCGGCTTCCCCGATTGGGCAAACGGCGGTATTTCGTTTGACGGTTGTGTAAACCTTATGAAGGGCGCCATTGAGTTTGCCGATAAAGTAAATACTGTAAGCCCGACTTACGCTCGCGAAATAAAAGACGCTTATTTTGCTCACGGCTTAGAGGGGATTATAAACAGAAACGAAGGTAAGATTTGCGGTATTTTAAACGGAATAGATTTAGATTTGTATAATCCCGCAACCGATAAATCGTTATTTGCAAACTATTCGGCAAGCGATTTAAGCGGTAAAAAAATATGCAAGCGCGAACTTCAAAAAATGTTTGGCTTGCCCGAACGTGACGATGTACCTGTAATTGCGTTAATTTCGCGCCTTGTGTCGCATAAAGGTTTAGATCTTATTAAATGCGTGCTTGACGAATTGCTTTACGAAGACGTTCAAGTTATTATTTTGGGTAAGGGCGACATAGATTATGAAAATTATTTTAAGTATATGGAAAGCCGTTACGGAACAAAATTCCGTGCAGTAATAGCGTTTAATAGGGATCTTGCTTCAAAAATTTATTCAGGGTCAGACATTTTGCTTATGCCTTCAAGGCAAGAACCGTGCGGGCTTTCTCAAATGATAGCTTGCCGCTATGCAACGGTACCCGTTGTAAGAAAAACGGGCGGCTTAGCCGATAGCATTTTACCATTTAACGATTCGCGCGAACAAGGTAACGGTTTTGTATTCGGCAATTACAACGCACACGAAATGCTTTACGTTATAAAGGACGCCATTTTTACCTATGGCAATAAATCGGTTTGGAATAAAATAGTAAACTATGCCGTAACAAGTGACTTCGGCTGGGATAAATCATCTAAACAATATATACAATTATATAATTCACTTATTTAGGCATTAGGGAAAAGGCACTTTTAAGGCTTGATGAGTTTAAATCTCTAATGCTAAGCATATAAAGGAGTATTAACCGAAAAATATGGGCGAAAAATTATGCTTTACAAAAAAAGAGGCTGAAGAAATAATCAGCGGCAAACTTGCTCGCTTCTTTGGAGTTTCCGGCAAAGAAGCGACTTCTGAACAGCTATATAAAGCTGTTGTTATGACGGTAAGAGATATTTTACTTGAAAAACGGAAACAATATAATTACGAGGTAAGAAAAAAACAAGGTAAGCGCATTTATTATTTATGCATGGAGTTTTTGCTTGGTAGATCGCTAAAAAACAACGTGTATAACTTGGGAATAGAAGAGTCTATAAACGCTGCTTTAAAAAAATATGGGACTAACCTCGAAGAGCTTTACGAAAACGAACCCGATGCGGGTTTGGGCAATGGCGGACTCGGCAGACTTGCCGCGTGTTTTATGGATTCGCTTGCCACGCTCGATTACCCACAATGGGTTTTTCAATAAGATACGAATATGGCTTGTTTAAACAAAAAATAGTTGACGGTTGGCAAACGGAATTACCCGATGATTGGTTGCCCGGTGGCGAAGTGTGGCTTACTCAACGTTTAGATCGTGCGTTTAAAGTTAAATTTGACGGTCGAATTGTTGAAAGTTGGACGGAAAACGGCATGAAAGTTGAACACGTTGATGCCACCGAAGTGGAAGCTATTCCTTACGACATGATGATTTCGGGTAAAGATTCGTCGGCTGTTTCCGTGCTTAGATTGTGGACGGCAAAAAGCACAAAAACTTTCGATATGCGCTCTTTTTCAGAGGGCGATTATTTGCGCTGCATGAAAGAGTCGGGCGAGGCGGAAATTATATCAAAGGTGTTATATCCTGCCGACGACCATTACGAGGGCAAGTCGTTAAGATTAAAACAGCAATATTTATTAGTATCCGCAAGCATGCAGTATATTGTTTGGGATCACTTAAAAAGAAATGCTACGCTCGACAACTTGCCCGAAAAAGCAAGTATTCATATTAACGATACCCATCCCGCACTGTGTGTTCCCGAACTTATGCGTATTCTTATGGATGATTATAATTATTCGTGGGAAAGCGCTTGGGATATAGTAACCAAAACCGTTGCTTATACCAATCATACTGTAATGAGCGAGGCTTTGGAAAAATGGAACGAGGATTTAATTGAAAGACGTTTACCGCGAATTTACTCGATTATTAAAGAAATAAATAATCGTTTTTGTGCGGATATGTGGCAAAAATTCCCCGGTGATTGGAATAAAATCGATAGGATGAGCATTATTTCGCACGGACAGGTAAAAATGGCTAACTTAAGCGTTGTTGCATCAAAAAAGGTTAACGGCGTTTCCGCTTTGCACAGCGAGATAATCAAGGAAAGCATTTTTAAAGATTTTTACGATGTTTACCCCGATAGGTTTACAAACGTTACCAACGGAATAGCTTACAGGAGATGGCTTTGCCAAGCAAATAAGGAGCTTTCGTCACTTATATGCGACTGCATTGGTGATGGGTTTGTAAAAGATGCTTCGCAGTTGGCTAAGCTTAATAAATTTGCCGATGACCAAAGCGTTTTAAATAGATTAAATCAAATTAAGGACATAAAAAAGAAGCAGTTTTCCGATTATATTTTTAAACATAACGGAACCTTACTTAATCCCGATTCTTTATTCGATATTCAAGCTAAACGCATGCACGAATATAAGCGTCAGCTTTTAAACGTTATGCAAATAATTAGCTTGTACGAAACTTTAAAAGAAAATCCCGATTTAAATATTCGTCCGCAAACCTTTATTTTCGGTGCAAAAGCCGCCCCGGGTTATTATATGGCAAAACAGCTAATTAAGCTGATTTGTTTCCTTGCGGAAGATATAGATAAAAATCCCGATAAACGTATACGCGAAAAACTTAAAATCTTTTATGTGGAAAATTATTCGGTTACGTTAGCCGAACTAATGATGCCTGCAGCCGAAGTATCCGAGCAAATTTCTCAAGCCGGTAAAGAGGCAAGCGGAACGGGCAACATGAAGTTTATGATAAACGGCGCGCTTACCATAGGTACTTTGGATGGTGCCAATGTAGAAATGGCTGAGGCTGTAGGCAACGATAATATTTATATATTCGGATTAAAGGCGCAAGAGGTAGAAGAACTTTGGCGCCGTGGATACAGTTCGAGTGCTTATTATAACAGCGACGGAAGACTTCAAGTTGTTATTGAAAGTTTAAAACGCGGTTATAACGGCGAAAGTTTTGCTCATATTGCCGAATATCTTTTGACAAAGTCGCCGGTGGCTGATCCGTATATGTGTATGGCAGATTTTGCGTCGTATAAGCAAACAAGGGAAACAATGCTTGCCGATTACGAAGATCGCAACGGTTGGGCTAAAAAGAGTCTTAAAAATATTGCGGCAAGCGGAGTATTCTCTTCGGATAGAAGCATAAAAGAATATGCCGAAAATATTTGGGACTTAAAACAGATAAAAATCAAATAACGACTTGCGCTTTTTGCGCACAGGTAAAACGTATGTATTTTAAATACGATCCGTTAAACGAATTTTATAAATCGGTGCGCGGAGGCGTGGCTGAAAACACTAATGTGTTATTTAAAGTCGAAAGCGATGCCTCTTGCGTTACTTTAAGAATATATGGCGATAACGGACATATAGACCGACTTTTAACAAAAAACGGCAATTTTTTTGAATGCTCTTTGAGCTTTGAACGCGGCTTGTTTTTTTATGTTTTTATAGCAGACGAAGTTGTTTTTGGCGGTGATAAGCAGCTTATTGCAACCGCAAACGGCAACCCTTGGCAGTTAACGGTTTATCCGAGCGATTATTGTACTCCCGATTGGATAAAAGGCAATATCATTTATCAAATTTTTCCCGACCGTTTTTGTAAAGCGGGCGATTTTTCTGTGGGAAAAGGCAAGGTGAAACGTTACGATTGGGGCGGTATGCCCGTATTTAAAAGTCCGGACGGAGTTGTTAGAAATAATGAGTTTTTCGGCGGAAATTTTAAGGGTATTTTATCTAAACTCGATTATTTAAAAAAATTAGGGGTAGGTGCGGTATATCTTAATCCGATATGCGAAAGCTACTCATCCCACAGGTACGATACAGGCGATTATTTAATGCCCGATAGCGTTCTTGGAACCATAGAAGATTTTAAAGAGCTTACCAAACAGGGTAAAAAACACGGTATTTCTTTTATTTTTGATGGGGTGTTTAATCACACAGGCGCAGGTAGTAGGTATTTTAATAAATACAACGATTATAATGATGTTGGCGCGTATAATTCGCCGCAGTCGCCTTATAGCGATTGGTACACATTCAAATCTTTCCCCGATGAATACGAATGTTGGTGGAATTTTAAAACTTTGCCGTCTATAAAAAAGGATAGTAAAGATTTTCAAGATTTTGTATGTGGTAAAAACGGCGTTATAGAGTTTTGGAAAAACGCGGGAATCGGCGGAATGCGCTTGGACGTGGTTGACGAATTAACCGATGATTTTACCGCAAGAATACGCAAAACATTAAAGCACGAAAGTGCCGATAATCTACTTATAGGCGAGGTTTGGGAAGACGCTACCAACAAAATGGCATATGGGGTTAGGCGCAAATATTTTACCGATGGCGAACTCGATTCGGTTATGAATTACCCCTTGCGCGATGCCATTATAAATTATGTTCTCGGCGGCGATTGCGAATTTCTTGCTCAAACGGTAAACAGTCAAATTAACAATTATCCGCCTTGCGCGCTCGATTGTCTTATGAATATTTTATCAACTCACGATTCACCGCGCATAATTACCGTTTTAGGTAGGCGCAAGGTTGTTTTAGATAAAAACCTTATGGCAAGCGAAGTGTTAGACGATTACGAATATCAATCGGGCAAACTTCGTGAAAAACTCGCAAGTGTATTACAATTTTTTCTCTATGGTGTACCTTCGGTTTATTACGGAGATGAAGAAGGGCTACAAGGAGACTTAGATCCCTATAACCGAAAATGTTTCGATTGGAATAATATGGATTGCGAATTATTGTCGCACTACTTAAAATTATCTAAAATACGCAAGGCAAACAAGGCTTTTGTGAAC
>CAZPFZ010000061.1:0-7842 GCA_964585955.1 uncultured Acidiphilium sp. | reverse complement strand
TACAAAAGCAGCCAATAAAAAAGCTGCTTTTTAAAATATCTTTTATATTTATATTTTTATTGTTTTTTAGCAAAAAAGCCACTATAAGTCGATTATCGCTATATTTAATATTTTTTTCTCACAGCTATTCGGCAATTTTTTGCGCTATATCGTTATTGCCCATATAACCTTCACACGAGTATATAAGCGGAATACCATAAAAACTTTCATATATGTTTTTACATAACTCTTCGTTGCGCTCTTTCATTATGTGCGCGTTGTAACCCACGGGTTTATCTTTTTCGGGGTAAATAGGTTTGCCTATATGAATTGTGTATTCTTGAACGTAAAAACCATCGTCATCTAAAACATCGCTATCGCGCATGGTTATAAAGCAAGGAATTACAGGCACACTATTGCTTGCCGCAAGCGAAAAAGCACCTTTTTTTAACGGCTTTGGTTTGCGATAATTCCACCACATACTTTGCTCGGCATAAACGAGAATAAATCCGTCGTTTTTTAAAATTTCGGAAACGGCATAGGTAAACTGTTTCATATGCCCCATATCGGAAGATAAAGGCAAAGTATTGCAATGGCGCATTAAATAGCCGTAAAAGCCGCCAAAATTTGTGTAATTACCCTCGCGAATAACGCGATAAAATTTATGCTTTTTTGTATCACCGCACTCATATGCCATTTGCATTGCGAAACTATCCAATGCGTTAAAATGGTTACAAGTTAAAATTGCACCCCCTTTTACCGACTTTAAATTTTCTATTCCCACAATATCTTTTACAATCATTTGACGGCTTTGCAATATTGAATTTAAAAACTTTCGGGCGGCATGAAAGGCATACTTTGCTTTTAATTTGTTTATTATTCTTTTTCTTGTATAATCAACTTTATCGGGCAACGGTTGCGTGGGGGGATCTTCTTCGACATCAACGTCGAATATACCGTTTTGTTCAAGCGCACAAATTTTTTCAAGCACGCGCACGCGCGCTGAATTTTGCCTTGCCCTTATTTTTTTTAAGTAATTATCCTCCTTATTAATTTCTTTTAAGGCTAAGTTGCACAAGAGATCGTACTGTTCGGCATCGCGCTGACGCGCTGCGTCGGTATAAGCGCTTGCATCGGCAATAATCTCTTTAATAAATTGCGTTTGTTTAGCGTATTCCCAAAAATAATCGGAATAATCGCACTGCTTATAACGCCAAGGCTTTGCCGTCATTATATAGTGAAAAATAGCTACTTCATCTTCGGGTACGGGTATACCGCAAAATATTTCGGCATTCCATTTGGCATTTAAAAGCAAAACTTTATCCTTGCACAAAACGTTTAAATAATCTTCGTCTTGCGTTACAACAAAGTTATATTCTTTAAGCAATTTGCAAAAACTGTCTGACAGGGCATTATCGCGAAATTTTTTGCAATTAATAAGCAACACTCCCGCGTTAAAAAAAGCATACCTATCTATGCCTATAACTTGCTCTACATAATCACCGAATATTTTTTCTTTTGCCATAACGCGCTCGGAAACGGCACCAACGTAATTTTCACCTAGGTCTATATTGTATAATTCACTAATATCCTTTTTTACGACCGTGTCGCTATCTATATATATTACTTTATCGTACTGCGGAAACATATCGGCAATAAACATACGATAATATGTGGTCTTTGTATAATATTCCCTGACGGGCAGTTTTTCGGCAATTTTTTCAAGCGGTTTTGTAACATCGTTAAACTCTATATCAAAATTATCTCGACTCATTTTTAAAAATGTTTGCTTTGTTTGTTCGCATACATCGGTAACTAAAATATGGAATTTATAAAAATATTGCGGATTTGCATTTTTCATAATAGATGCAGCCGAAACCGCCGCATATTTAATAAAAGCGTCGTCGCATGCATAAAATACGGGTATTATTTTTTTGTAACCGTTAATATTGATTTTATTCATAATTCTATTCTCCTTTTTTATAATCTTTTAGGTATTCTTCGTAAATATCGTCAAAACAAGTGTACTTAAATTTTTTATGGACTTTTTCAATTTGCCACTGCTTTATGTTTTCGGTATGCGGATACGGTAAGTAAAATAACCTTTTGCTAAAATGCAAAACTACCGTATCTTTTTTTAATTTTTTTTGATTGTTAAACCTTTGCGGCAAAAGTTTTTTTGTCGTTGTGCTGCGAATAATTGCACTTTGGTCGGCAAACACCAATTTTTTCGCACAAATAAGCGTGCGCGCTTTTACAAAAAGCCCCGTTTGCCTTATTGTTTTCATATTGAGCAGTAATACGCCTGCATTTATATAATCGCGCTTTATTAAAAGCTTGCCGTACCTATCGCATGCGGCGGCATACTCGTATTGAGTTATGTCAGTTTCGTACAACGACATTATATCGTCGTTAAACATTAAGTCGGCATCGAGATACAAAATTTTATCGGGAATTTCAGGAATTTTATCTGCAAATAACCTAAGTAACGTGTATGGCGAACAATAAGCGCCTTCGTTAGGGCAATAAGCAAATTCACTTTCGTACAAATCGCTTACATCGATTTTTTTCACACTGCTTAACCTATTATACCGTTGCATTACCCTTTGTAAGCAGTTAATTTGCTCATCTGTAACAGCGGTATAATCTTCTTTTAACCTTGTTAAGTTCATTGTAAAAACAAACACATTTAAGGGGTGATTTTGTGCCGCCCTTTTTATTATTGAAAGCAAACACAAAAGTATACCGTCGTAAACCTTAACGTTACCGGCAAACAGTATGTTGATTGCCTGTGTTTTTTCGTTTTGTATTCTTTGTTTAATTTGTTCCATTTTTTTCTACCGTTTTTATTTTTTTATTTATCGGCTTTTTTATAAACAACGCCGTTGTAATCGGATTTTGCGCTTGCCTTTACCATTGCATTATAAACACGATCTCGCAACGCCTCTTTTGCCTGACTTTCGGGTAAGGAAAAGTCTGCAAAAAAAGGTCCGTCTATATAGGTAGTCATTTTAGGCGATTTTAAAAATTTGCGCTTTGTGTAAACGTTTGTAAAACAGTAAACGGGTGTTTTATATTTTACGGGATAGCGAAATGACGTACTTTTAAAATTTCGAATTGTTGTGCAAAAGGGCCAAATATGAGCTTCGGGATAAATACACACGGCAGAACATTCTTCAACTCTTTGTTGTACGGCTTTTAAAAAATTAGCCGTTGCTTGCCTATCGTCCGGTAAAGGCAAAGCGCCAAGATAGGGATTTATTTTACCGAGAATAGGCATAGAAACATTTGCCGCATGCACTATTACGTATGTTTTTTTAGGGAAACACGCAAAAGTAGGAATAAAAGGATCCGCAAAGGCGTTTGTATGGTTGGCGTAAATAAAATAGCCGCCCTTTTGCCCTTTTAATACCTTTTTGTTTTTGATTGAATAGCCATACTTAATTTTTAGAGCAATATACGAAAATGGCATAAACAACCTATATATAATAAAAGAATAAACTTTTTGAAAAAAGTTCTCTCTTATGTATTTATAGCTACCGTCTATTGTTTTAGCTTTTATAACCGCTTTTGAAAATTCATCGTTTAATTCGTCGGTATAATAAATTATTTTCTGTTTTTCTTTCATTACAACCTCGTGGGCATCATGCGCAATGTTTAGCAATGATTACTTCTTATAGTTTATAGCAAACGTCCTCATTTGTAAATTATAATCACTTTACAATGTCTCTCTTGCCGTCTACTCATTGAGAAATCGTGTTAACTGCAAGTTCCACCTACTCTACCGAATAAAAAACAGACTCTACAAGGCTAAAAAAACACTCTACCTTAGGTAGAATGTCCGTTTATAAGTTGATTATTAGCTTATTTTAGTATAGTACACGCCAAAAGCACGGCTAAAAAAATACCTTAATGATAAAAAGTTTTTTAGCAATTTTTATAAGTAATAGTGTATAAAATTTATAGGTAATAGAGTAAAAAAAACGTCTGCCTAAAAAGCAAACGCAGTTTTTACGGTTATTAATGTTATAAATCAATTTTTAAATCGAGCTCGGCAGCTGATAAAACCTCTCCGTTTTTTAAAATCAACCTACCATCCTCGGTTAAATTTTCGGCTTGCTCTATGCTAACCGAGTTGTTGCGAATAACTTTTATTTTTTTGCCCAAAACAAGGCTATGTTCGCGATATTCTTGAATGGTGTTTTCGGCAAAAACGTTAGCTGAAAGAGACATCAAAACACTTTCTATATTAAAAGAATTTTGTGCAACGCTTTTCATTGAAATAGCAATATCTTTAATGGGATCGGCTATATTGTTATTAACATTAATGCCTATTCCGGCGATTGAATAATCAACCAATTCTCCCAAAAATGAGTTTTTGATTAAAATGCCGCAAATTTTTTTGCCGTTAACGTAAATATCGTTTGGCCACTTGATTTGCGCTTTTATACCAAACGCCGCGAGCGTTTTTACAACACCAACGGAATAATCCAGCATAATTTTAAAAGCATTTTTTGCGGGCAAAAATTGGTAAAACTTTAAAAAAGAAACATACAGTCCGCCTTTTTCGGATATAAAACTTCTGCCCTTGGTCCCTGCACCGTCAGTTTGTTCGTCGGCATAAACTATTGCGTCTTGCCTATCTTTTACATGCCGCAAAATATATTTATTAGTGGAATCGACCTTATTTAAGTGTTCAATTATCATTTTTATCCTTTTTTATACAGCTTATCGCCTCAGCCGCGGCTTCGTAAGCAATACCCTTAGAAAGCAAATGTCTGTAACACTTACCGTAATTTTCATATGTTTCTTCTTTGCCTTTCATGTATTTTTCCGCCAAGGTAACAGCCGTGGGTGTTTCATCTTCAAAATGCTTGTTAATCGCGTTATAGGCACACTTTTCGTCAATTCCTTTTAAGCGAAGTTGCTGCAAAATATAGCGCTTGCCTTTACTGCGTTTGTATTGTAAAACAAAACGTTCGGCAAAATCGGCATCGTTAATATAGCCGTACGAAACTAATTTATCAACCGTTTTACATGCAACGGAATAGGTATATCCCTTTTTTTGTAAATATTCCGCCACCTGTTTTTTTGTTTTACTGTATTTAGAAACATAAGTTAAAGCTAAATCGAAAGACGAGCTTTCGTTGTCGGATAAAACGATTTTTTCAAAATCGTCTTCCTGCAAGACATCGCCCGCCTTTAATCTGTTTGATAAAACGGTAATATTCGAAAGCGAACAATAATATTCCCCGTTTATATAAATATTGCTTTTGTTTTTATTTTTTTGTTGTACGGTAATTGCTGTAATAGTTTTCATATTAAAAACCTGTTTTGTGTGTTTTCAACCTTGTTCAAATTCGGCAAAAACCTCCGATAACGGTGTTATAGACTGCCTTTTGTTAAAAAAATCGTTAAAAGCGTTAACAAACTTTTCGCCTTCTTCTTTTATAACCAATAGTTTTACATAAACCTTTTCGGCGTACTCTATGCCGGTAGTTTTTGAATATTCAGGCATTTTAAAACAAGCAAACCTTTTATAGTTTTCATAAGAAAAATCTATCAAGTAGCTTATGCAAAGAACCACTTTTGAAATTTGAGCAACCTTTGCAGCACCCGCGCAAGCTTCGGAATACGCCCTAACCAAACCGCCTGCGCCTAACTTTACGCCTCCGAAATAACGCGTTACAACGGCGGCAACGTTGCAAAACCCTTTGTTTTTTAAAACGTTTAAAATAGGTTGTCCTGCAGTGCCTTGCGGTTCGCCGTCGTCGGAATATCTTACACGTTCTATTCCGTCCTCGTTTACAATATAGGCATAACAATTATGCGTGGCAAGCGAATGAATACGTTTGCGTTCATCTATAAAAGCGCGTGCCTCATCTTCGGTATTGACCTTTTTTATAACACAAATAAACTCCGACCGCTTAATTTCCGTTTTGACTTCGGGCGATTCGGCTGTTAAAAAGTTCATTATTTTAAAACAACCTTTATGTGCATTTTTTTGCCTTTATGCAATACGAATTCGCCTTTTTGCAAAACTTCATCCGATAGTTGCATATTTTGAGCGTCTATTTTTACATCATTTATTAAAACTCCGCCACCTTCTATCAAGCGTCTTGCTTCGCCCCTCGATGCAGCAGCTTTTGCTTGGACCATAATTTCGGGAATAAAATTAACCTCGCGCGAAATTTCTACAGTGGGCATGTTTGAAGAGTCGCCCGAAAAAGCGGCTTTTGCCTGTTTGCGGCATTCTTCGGCTTTTTGCTCACCGTGAACGAGCTTGGTTACCTCGTAAGCAAGCCTTTCTTTGGCAATGTTCATGCGCTCGTCGTTAAAACGCGTAAGCTCTTCGATTTCAGCTAAGTCCATAAAGGTTAAAAGTTTCATGCACTCGGCAACCTTGCAGTCTTCGACGTTTCTGAAATATTGGAAAAAGTCGTATACGGGGCATTTGTTTTCGTCAAGCCAAAGCGCGCCCTTTTGCGTTTTGCCCATTTTTTTGCCATCGCTGTTTAAAAGCAAAGTGCAAGTCATGCAAAAAGCATCCGTCTGTTTTTTTCTTCTTATTAAATCTACGCCGGCAAGCATATTTGACCATTGATCGTCGCCGCCGAGTTCGAGCTTACAGTTATATAAATCGTGCAATTTTAAAAAGTCATAGCCTTGCATAAGCATGTAGTTAAATTCTAAAAAGGTAAGGCCCTTTTCCATGCGTTGCTTGTAACATTCGGCTGTAAGCATTTTGTTAACGGAAAAATATACGCCGATATCCCTAATAAAATCAACATAATTAAGAGCAAGCAACCAATCTTTGTTGTTTGCTATTATAGCGGCATTTTCACCTTCGAAATTTACAAAGCGTGACATTTGTTTTTTAAAACATTCCACATTATGATCGATCGTATCCACCGTCATCATAGTGCGCATATCCGTTCTGCCGGAGGGGTCGCCTATCATGCCCGTTCCACCGCCAAACAACGCGATGGGTTTGTGTCCGTAACGCTGCATCCATGCCATTGCCATTATGGGAATATAGTGACCTATATGCAAACTGTCGGCTGTGGGGTCAAAACCTACGTAAAAGGTTACCTTTTCTTCGCCTAACATTTTATATAATTCTTCATCGTATATTGTTTGTTTAATAAACCCTCTCTCTTTTAAAACATCGTATACGTTTTTACTCATAATAATTCTCCTTGATTTAATTTTTATATTGTAAAACGGTTTTGGCATAAATTAGTTTTGTTAAAAATAATCAAGCCATACCGTTTTTTATTTTTATTTATCCTTTTTATTATCTACATTATCAGTCCCGCTACAAATAGCGTTTTTTTCGGGCGTATTGTTGTTTTCGGTCTGGTTTGCAAGCTTTTCTTCTTTACGTTTTTTTGCAATTTCTTTATTTTTTATTACCAAACCCGCAATATTGGTAGCCGCCGAAAAAACATCGGCGATTATAGATAAGAAAAAACAAGTGAGCACTAAAACGGCATCGGATTGGTTAATTTTGTTTATAGCTTGAAAAACCAAAGTAGCCGACGACACAAACAGTACCGCGGCAAATACGCAAAGCAAAACGCTTACCACCGATGATATCGCAAGTACAGCCCTTTTGCGCGACGTAACGAGCGCGACGACGGACACCGTAGCGGCAGCCAAATGCGCAACAACTGCAAAAAGCACAAAAAAAGTGCAAAATACCGCGGCGCAAGCCATACCTATGCCTTCACCCAAACTCCCGTTAGAGTCGGACGAAAGAGCTGAAGATATTTTGCCGGAAACTAATAATATTACCGCAAACAATGTTGTTGCTACAAGCAAAATGGTTGAAATCAAACAAAAGGTATTTACTGTTTTGCT
>CAZPFZ010000060.1:0-7980 GCA_964585955.1 uncultured Acidiphilium sp. | reverse complement strand
ACATAACAGGGTATAATGTTTTTTCCGTCACAATACGAGCAGACACTTTTATCTTTAGAAACAATAATCTTGTTTTTATATTGTGAATAAATTTCATTCATTAACTGCTCACAACGTTCAAACATAGGTGGACAATTAAGTAATACAACAACAAGACCAAAACCGTTTTTTTCACATGCGCCAATAAAACATCTGCCGGCTGTTTTCGTATATCCTGTTTTTACACCTGTGGCATAAGAATAATTTGAAAGCAACTTATTTTTATTTATAAGCAATCGAGCACTTTCCCCTTTACCTATTGTTATTTTTTTAGTTTTTACAATATCACTAAAGATATTGTTTTTCATTGCCTGTGCAGTTATAAGCGCCATGTCGCGTGCTGTGGAATAATGCTCAGCTGCATCTAATCCGTGCGGATTTACAAAATTAGAATTAATAGCCCCCGACTTTAAGGCATAATCGTTCATGGCTTGGATAAATGCATTATAACTACCTGAGCAAGCATTGGCAATTGAAGTAGCACAGTCATTGCCTGATCTCAACATTAAACCATAGAGCAATTCTTTTATTGTAAACTGTTCGCCCTCTCTTAAATAAATACTCGAACCCTCTATTCCTGTCCATTTTTTATTTATTGTAACAACTTTATTTAAATCGCTATTTTCTATAGCAGTTATACACGAAACAACCTTAGTTAAACTTGCTATATGCTTTTTTTCATTTGCGTTTACTTCGTGCAAAATGCGGCCGCTATTAATATCAATAATAGCCTCCGATACACCATCTGCAAATATCAAATTGATTTTGTCAAACATAAAAACACATAAAATCACGCATAATAAAAGCAATTTTAAAATATTTTTCATTGTTTAATCTTCTCCGCAAGTTTCATCAACGCTTTAACGAAAACTTCAAATGAATCATTTGTATTAACAATCTTATACCCGTCTCCGTTATCAACTATAAAACATGACGGCTTCATATTGCATATGGTTATTCCACCGCCTGCAACTTGCTCGCCTAAATCTTTAGCCACTTTTATATCGGCATATTCTCCACCCCCACTTAATATACCAACCGTTACCGAACATACCGGAATTACCGTTTGACCTTTTTCATTAACTATAGGACTACCCACTGTTCTATTTTGTTGCAAAATGCAGTCAACATTTTTTATTGCCGTTTCAATAATTGACTGTACGTTATTTTTATCTTTTATCATTTTTAAAAACTCCCCTTTTAACTCCCTTTAACATAATAACTATAATTGTAATAATATTAAAAACAAATTTTAACGAAGCAATTGAATATGTTTGTTTTCCCACACTCAGTTCTATTGTATTATGCAATTTTACAAATTTTTTCTTATTCTTTAATAACGGAAAAATAGTAGAACATATAATAAACAAACTTGCAGGCATTAAATAATTATCCGCCTCTATGCCCCTTTTTGTAAAAACATAAAAATCCAACAGTTCAATGCCCTTTATTTTAAAAAGTCTTTTTCTTTGTTTTACATAATCCGCCAAATTAAAAATTACAGCGCGTTTATCGGATATATGAAAAAAAATTTTTTCTCTTTTTTGAACTATATACCCGCCAAAAATCGAAATATTAAAACATTTAAGACAAAAATACATTTTACGCGCAGTATAATCAACAACGATATTTGTTGTTATATAAGTGGGAAAAAAAATACCAACGCTAAGTATTAAAAATACAATTTCAGCGCGCATAACGCTATTTTAAGCAATAATAAAAAAAGTATACAAAAAGACGGAAACAATAGGTTTCCGTCTTTTTTAAACTGTTTCTATTCAACTTTTAAAATATCATCTTCACCTTGTAAAAAGTCGGGAATTTCTTCATCTAAATCGTCTAAATCAAAATCATCATCCGATTCCCCATGTCTAACATTTTCATCGTTTAAGAAATCTTCTTCTGTTTTTTCATTATTAACAATTTCATCTTCAATACCGGGCCCCAAATCGACCGAATCTATACTATTTTCATTTCCGAGTTCTTGCGACAAAGCTTTTATATCAGCCGCGGCTTGCGCCATAAGTTCGGGATCTTTGCTTTCGTCATATGTGTCTTTTGTGAACAAATAATTATCTTTTTTAACAACCTTAATAGATTCAAGCAATTTGTCGTAATCGGGAAGCTCGTTTAATGACGAAATTTGAAAACGTTTTAAAAATTCATCGGTCGTTCCAAATAAAACAGGTCTACCTATAGCATCCTTACGACCAACAACCTCTATAACGCCCAATTTTAACAAAGTTTGAATGGCGTACTCACTATCTACACCTCTTATTTCTTCTAAGTCCAAACGCGTTACGGGTTGCTTGTACGCGATAATTGCAGCCGATTCAAGCAAGGTTTTTGATAAAGCCTTTTCACGTATAGGGTTTAAAACCGCAGCAACGTCGTCTGCATTTTTTGGATTAGAGGAAAACTGCAACTTTTTATTAAAAACAAGCAAATGTATTCCGCTATTTTCGTTATATTTTTCTTGTAATTTTTTAGCAGCATCTAAAACCATCTTTTCGGTAATATCTAATTTGTCGGCTATATCTTTAGCCGAAATAGCCATACCCGAAACAAACACAATAGATTCAATTATACTCGCTAAGGTCTCCGAAGTCACCAACTTTGTCGCCTCCCATGTTTTCGTTAAGTTTTACCGTTATATCTTCAAATACGCCTTCTTGCTGAACCATAATAAATTGCCTTTTTAACAGTTCGAGCATTGCTTGAAAAGTGGTTATTACCTCCGGCTTAGAGGCGCCATACCTAAACAATTCAAAAAAACTGCATTCCTTTACGCTTATTAATTTTTCCTGAATTGCAGTCATTTTATCTTTTACAGTAAAAACCTCTTTAGGTATTTCCTTTTTTGCGTAAATTTCTTTATCTAATTCTATTCTCGATAGTAAATCGGAAAACGCTTTAACAAGCTTATCTACACTAAATGAATTAAATACTACCCTAAACTCATGCGCCGTAGGCTCAGGCGCTTTATAAAACCTGTCAACGTTTTCAATCTCTTTCAATTTTACGCTCATTTCTTGGAACAATCTTAATTCCTCCAAGCGCCGAATAAGCGCTTGCCCCGGATCTTCTTCCTCTTCCGGCAAATACTCTTCAATTTTAGGCAACAATGCCTTAGATTTTTCATACAACAAAGTAGCGGCTACCCCAAGGTATTCTCCGCGTACTTCAATAGGCAAATCGGCATGAATTTCAAGATATTGCATAAACTGCTCGGTTACTTCGGAAATAAAAATATCTTTAATTTCTATTCTGGCTTGCTTTACCAAATATAAAAGTAAATCTAACGGGCCGTTAAAAATTCCAGCCTTTGTATTGTAATCAAAAATAGACTCAAAATTTTTTACACTAAAATCATCCATAAATAAACGCGGTAAAATCGTAACCAAAAATAAAATCCCAAAATGCTCTTATAGGATAGCCGACGATTTTCACCGAAAACTCCATAAAATAGCCAAATATATCGAGTCCGCTAAGTTGAGGTATTTGGCGAACAACGGTACTAAACATAATAAGTCCCAACAAAATATAATACCCGTATGTTTTCAAAACAGTATATACCTTGCCGTTTTTTCTCGAAAAAGTATCTACAATTCTAAACCCGTCTAAAGGAAATACGGGAATAAGATTAAATACAAAAAAAGACAAGTCAAGCATAAAACCAAACAAAAATACGTAGTAAACAAATACGGCACCATAATAAAAAGCCGTATTATTAAATAAAGGAAGCACGTATATAAACACTATTAACATTAAAGGATAGAACAAAAATGCTAAAATATAATTAGTTATTATGCCTGCAACAGATACCCAAAAGCTACCCTTCTTTAAATTATTGAAATTATTCGGGTTAACCGGCACAGGCTTAGCCCAACCAAAACCAACCAATAAAAAACATACAAGACCTATAGGATCAAAATGTTTTAAGGGATTAAGCGTATATCGTCCGTAAAATTTTGCAGTATCGTCACCGTTTTTATGTGCCGCAAACGCATGAGCAAATTCGTGAGCGGGTAAAATAAACAATAAAACAGCTATTCTTGCTATATATTGCAATATTTTATACATTATAAAAGCCCGTCCACAAATGATTTAGCATCAAATTTTTCAATGTCCTCAAGTCCTTCGCCCGTGCCAACAAAACAAACGGGAATACAGTTTTCGTCACAAAGCGAAATAACAAAGCCGCCTTTTGCAGTACCATCAAGCTTTGTAAGAACAATTCCGTCTATATCAACAGCTTCATCAAAGGCGGAAACTTGAGAAATTGCATTTTGACCTGTAGAAGCGTCTAAAACAATCAATTTGTAAAAGTTTGCTTCCGGGTATTCTCTTTCACAAACGCGATTGATCTTTTTAAGTTCTTCCATTAAGTTAGATTTAACATGAAGTCTCCCCGCCGTATCGACTATAAGAACATCGTTCTTTTTCGCCTTCATTGAACTAACGGCATCATAAACAACAGCCGAGGGATCACTACCCTCTCCGTGCATAATCAATCTAACACCAGCTCTATCAGCCCACACAGAAAGTTGTTCGGCTGCAGCCGCCCTAAACGTATCGCCCGCGGCAAGAATAACACTTTTATGTTGGCGTTTAAAATATTCGGCAAGCTTACCTATTGTGGTAGTTTTTCCTACACCGTTAACACCTATAAGCATAATTATTGCAGGATATTCAATTTCTAGCTCGCCGGCAACATCCAGTTTGTCGACTATAACATCTTTTAATGTTTGAACAACGTATTCTTTATCGCCTGTGCGTTCTTCTTTCATTCTGTCGCGCAAATCTTCGACTATTTCTTCTGCCGTATTATACGAAACATCGGATGAAATAAGCACGTCTGTTAAATCTTCATAAAATTGATCGCCAATTTTATCGCCTGTAAAAAGTGCTGATATTTTTTGGGATAAAACATCTTTTGTTTTTTTAAGTGCATTAAAAATTTTATTAAAAAAACCCATTTTAATATTCCTTATAAAATAATGTTTTTGTACCGAAATTAATCTGCTATATCTCCGTTTTCGGCAATTTCGTTAAGTTTTACGGAGATTATTTTTGAAACACCTTTTTCCTCCATAGTAACACCAAACAAAGTATTTGCGTGTTCCATAGTAACTTTTTTGTGGGTAATTACAACAAACTGCGTTTCAGAAGAAAATTTTTCAAGGTAATCGGCAACCCTTTCAACGTTGGCATCGTCCAAAGGTGCTTCGATTTCGTCAAGTACACAGAAAGGCATCGGGCGCATACGCAAAATAGCAAACAATATCGCCGTAGCGGTTAAAGCTTGCTCACCACCTGAAAGCAAGGAAATTTTTGTAAGTTTCTTTCCCGGCGGTTCGGCAACGATTTCAACACCTGCCTCTAACGGATCTGTAACATCGGTATAATCCAAAACCAAATCGGCACTACCGCCACCAAACAACTCTTTAAATATCTTTTTAAAGTTGCTGCGTATTTGTTCAAACCCTTCATTAAAGGTTTTCAGCATATCATCGGCTATCCCTTTTATTATTCCGGTTAAATCAGCTTCGGCGGCTTCTAAATCATTCCTTTGTGTATTGTAATCCTCATAACGGTCGCGCAACGCATTAAATTCCTCTACAGCATTCGGGTTAATGGGACCCAAAGTCGCTATTCTGCGCTTAATACGGCTTGTTTCTTGAGATGAAAAAGCCATATTATATTCAGGATCTTTTTCGCGAATACAAGTTTCATATGTAAGCCCGTACTCTTCTTCAATATGTTTTTGATTGTAATCGAGTTCAGTATCAATTTTAGAAAGCTCAATTTTTTCGTTTGAAATTCTTTCGGCAATCTTGCTAATTTCACTCGTAAATGTTTGCTTTTGAAAATCTTCGAGTTGAATAAGTTTATTAAGGTTTGCTTTATGCTCTTTTACCTTTTCTAACTGCGTGCGGCATTCATTCAAACCACTCTGTTCTTCGGTACTTAAAGCAATCTTTTCAACTTCGTGCTTATTCTTATCAATCTTTTCGTTATTTTCCTCGATAACCTTTTGATTTTCCGCTATAATGTTAATGGATTCTTCGCGTTCATCAGTCATTCTTTGTATTTCTTCTTGCGTCTTGACAATATCAGCTTTTAAAGTTGCCTGATCCATTTGCAATTGCGTATTATCATTAATTAAGGTGTCTCTATTTTTACGCAAGTCATCATATAAAGATTGATGTTTTTGTGCATCGTCAGAAGCATTTTTACGAGCTTCGCTAATCTTTGCGTTATCTTGCTCAATATTAGAATATGCTTTACTTATTTCACTAAGCCTTTCAGTAATTTGCTTTACAGAAATATCATTTTCTGAAATTTCCTTTTCAACATCGGCAATATTTTGTTTTAAAGCATTTATCTTTTCTTTTAAAGAGGTATGTACCTCTTTTTGCTCGTTTAACTGATTTTCTTTTGTATTAAGATCATCAACCATCTCGTTAACTTGTTCAAGCGAACGATTCTTATTGCTTAAATACCCGTCAAGTTCTTTGTTCTTTACAGCAAGCTCTTTTTCAATATCTTCAAGCATGCGCTCGGTAGATAACAAGTTGGAGCTTTCAGATCTTCTTGAGCCGCCGGTTAAAGAGCCCGACGTATTAACAATATCACCATCTAATGTAACAATTTTAAAGGCAAATCTATATTTTTCAGCAATATTTTTTGCATTTTCTATATCGTCGCATATTAATGTATTACCTAATAAAAATCTTACTACGTTATCGTAATAAGCATCAAATTTTGCAACATTAACAGCTAACCCGCATGAACCCTTTTCTTTTAAAGCGTTCATGATTTCAGTACATTCTCTGCGCGGTTTCATAGATGTTACAGGTAAAAAAGTAGCCCTACCACCGCCTTTACGTTTTAAATATGTTATTAATTGCTGTGCATCGTCAGGCGTTGCGGTGATAATATTGTTAACCGCGCCACCCAAAGCAGTTGAAATAGCCACTTCATATTTTTGCTCGGTTTTGATAACCGAAGCAACCAAACCTTTTACCTTAGAGCCTACAAACGGATCTTTTTTAGCATCGAGCATAAGCGAGCGAATAGAATCAGGATATCCGCTAAACGAATCAATTAATCCTTTATACACCTTTTTTCTTGCATCTAACGATGCAATATCGGCATTGATACGAAGAATCTTATTGGAAATATCCGAAATAAACTCGTTTGTAGCTTTTATTGCTTGCTCTTCGTCCTCAATATCGGCTTTAATTTTTGCAATGTTTTTTGCAACTTTATCATAAGATAAAGAACATAATTCAAGTTCACCCGAAATTGAATTGCGCTTTTCGGCAAGAGCTTGCATTTTTTCAAGAACTTCTTTTTGCTGAGTTGAAATAAAAGTTTTTTCTCCTGATAAGGCACCTTTATTCATATTAATATCAGCTAACGCTTCAACAGATTTCAATACTTGGTTTTGCGCATTTTGAGCAAGGGTCTCACCCTCACTAAGCTTTTTTTGAATGTTGTTTAGTTTGTTAGCAATATCTGTTATTTTTCTATCTGTATCTTCACTTTCTTTAGCTTTTTCTTTTACGTATTCGCGCTTTAAAACTAAAGCTTTATCAATTTCTCTAATCCTTTCGCGTCTTTCGCTACATTCCCTATCGAGCGCTTCGTTTTGAGCTTTGGCTATATCAATACGTTCTTTAAACAACGTTGAAATACCAGATTGTTTTTCAATGCCTACACTTAAATCGACAATTTTTTTATTTAATTCTTCGATTTTTATATCAGCTTCGGCTATTTCTTCAAGGTGCTTATCATAAGAATTCTGCGTTTTAGCCAAGTCTTCGTTACGCGCATTTTGCTCTTCTTCAAGTCCGCGTATTCTGACATGAATTTTTTCCTTAACAATATGTGAGTTTTCAGCTTTATATAAATACGAGTTAACCTCGTGATATC
>CAZPFZ010000059.1:0-8010 GCA_964585955.1 uncultured Acidiphilium sp. | reverse complement strand
GTGATATTAAATAATTGCAAATTATATCTATATTATACATAATATCGCATGGATTATTAAATACTTTTTGATTTATTTTTTGCAAAATGTATTTTTTATTATTTTGAGTTTTTACTAAAAAAGTTTTATTGATGTTGCCTATTCCCATTAATGTGGCCGATCTTGCCCCATCGCCTAATAAAAATTGATTAGCTATATCTGTTATATTCATAAAAAGGTCCGTATGCTTTATTGTATGCATACAGACCTTTTTGGTTGTTAAATAAATTAATTATTTCTTAATTTTTTAATAGCTTCAGCTCTATTTTCGCTTTTAAAAACCGTACTCCCGGCAACTATAATATTTGCGCCACATTCTTTTATTTTTGCTGAATTATCAAAGTTAACGCCACCATCTACTTCAATTTCGATATTACGGTCCAATTTTGAAATATAGTTTGCAATAGTGTTGATTTTTTCAAGTACTTCGGGAATAAATTTTTGTCCGCCAAAACCGGGAAAAACACTCATAACTAAAACAAGATCGCAATACGGAATATATTCTTTTATTAGCTCCACAGGACAATCCGGATTAATTGCCAATCCGCATTTTTTGCCTGTATTTGCTATTTGGATTAAAGTTTCTTTTAATCTTCCCTTGCAAGCTTCATAATGAACAGTAATATAATCGCTACCAGCTAAAGCAAATTTTTCTATATATTTCCAAGGTTCAACAATCATTAGATGCGTATCAATTTTCAAGTTGGTGTGAGGACGTATATCTTCAACCATTTTTATTCCGAAAGTTATATTGGGAACAAACACTCCGTCCATTACATCAACGTGAATTATATCTGCACCGTTTTGTTGTAAATTTTCAACTTCTTCGCCCATTTTTGCAAAGTCAGCCGATAAAATAGATGGCGCGATTTTTATATTGTTCGATTTATTTGTCATATTTCCTCTTTTTATACTCCGCTTTTATTGTTTTGTAAATTTCATTATAACGTTTATGTCTTTCATCTGATAATATTTTAGAATTTATGTCGGCAAGAACCGAACATTCAGGTTCGCTAATATGCGTGCAATCTGGAAATTTGCATTTACCTAAATATTTATCATACGGTGGAAAATTACTTGCAACATTTTCGGGTGAAATATCAACGCTAAGTTCTGAAAATCCTGGTGTATCAAACAAAGAAAAATCTTCGGTTTTTACAATACGAGAATAAGTTGTTGTGTGTTTACCTCGCTGAGTTTTATCGGATATATCCCCCGTTAGATAAGTGTTATGCGTTAATTTATTTAAAAGCGAAGTTTTTCCGACAGCAGATTGTCCGGCAAAAGCCACGCTTTTACCCTTTATAAATTGCAATAGTTCATCTATACCATCGTTATTATGTAATGAAACGGCAAATAAATTGGATATAAACGGGTAATCCTTTTTTATATAGTCATAAACAGACAAACCTAAATCTGTTTTATTTACAACTAAAGCGTATTCAATATCATTATAATTTGCAGCTAACAGCAATTTATCCAAAATTAAATAATCGGGCTTTGGCGGATCGGATATTACAATAACAAGACATTGTAAATTTGCAATATTCGGGCGCATAAAACGAGAAACCCTTGGCAATCTTTCTACAATAAGTTCGTCATCTACATAAACATAATCACCCGTAAGAAGTTCGTCCTTATTATATTTAATTTTCCCACGTGCTCCCGTTTGTATTACTTCGCCATTAGAAAGTTCAATTGTGTAACGCCCTTTTCGTGCGCAAATTATTTGTCCTTTAATTTTCATTTTTTTCAATGTATTTGTTTCTCAATTGCCCGCAAGCCCCTTCAATATCACTGCCCATTAAGCGTCTTACGGTGGCTGAAAGCCCGCCTTTAGTTAAAATATCTTTAAAATTGTAAGCTGTTTTATCGTCTGTCTTTTTCAAATGCGATTCTTTTACTTCGTTTAGTCGAATTAAATTTACGTGACAAGGTAAACCTTTTAATAAATTAATTAAGGCTTGCGCATCGTCAAGGGAATCATTTATGCCCTTTACTAACGAATACTCAAAAATAAAGCGTCTACCTGTTTTGTCAAAGTAATTCACACAAGCTTTTAAAATATCATTTATGCAATATTTATTGGCAATAGGCATTATCTTTTTTCTATTTTCGTCAGATGAAGCATGTAGCGAAACAGTTAAGTTTAGGGGCAAATTTTCATCGGCAAGCTTATACATTTTATCAACAAGTCCGCAAGTTGAAAGACTTATGTTTCTTGGACTAATATTTAAGTTATTATCAGTTGAAAGCCTTTTTAAAAATGTAACTACATTGTCGTAGTTATCCAATGGCTCTCCGCTACCCATTAAAACTATATTTGTAATTTGCCTTTGTTTGCAATTTCCGCCTAATTCGGCATTGGCTAATGCAACGCTAAAAAGCAATTCTCCTACTGATAAATTTCTAATAAGACCGTTTAATGTAGAAGCGCAAAATTTACAGCCCATACGGCAACCAACTTGAGTAGAAACACATTGTGTTTTGCCGTATTTATACGTCATTACAACGCTTTCAACAATGTTGCCGTCTGCTAAAGCAAACAAGTATTTTATGGTGCCGTCGGTTGAAACTATTTTTTTTAGGATTTTTACAGGCGCATCTTCATAATCGACTAATAACTTTTCTTTTAATGATTTTGGGATATTAGTCATTTCAGAAATAGCTTTTCCATCGGCAAAATTGCTATATATTTGCTTTGCTCTAAACGATGGTTCGTTATAAGAGAGTAACAATTCAGATAGCTCGACTATGCTTAAATCATATAAAATTCTTTTCATAAATTACACTGTTTTTTTCATTTTGCAAATATAAAATCCCGCGCCGCTACTAATATCAGGTATAAACTGCAATCCGTAATCAGTTTTAACATGAGATAAAGGAGAATTTATTTTGCAAATATCAAAAGATCTTTCTTTTGATAAAAACCTTGAAATAATATTATCGTTTTCTTTACTTAATATGCTACAAGTCGAATAATATAAATAACCGCCCACTTGTACGTATTTTGCGCAGTTTGTTAATATTTTCAGCTGTATACTATTAAGATCTTCTAAATTTTCGTAATTACGATTGATTTTTATATCGGGGTTATCAATTACCACGCCAAACCCAGTACAGGGACAATCACATAGAACAGCTTGAAATGCGCTATCAAAATTTTCGTTGTAAACAGACGAATCGCACTGCATAATTTTTATATTGTTGCGCTTCATGCGTTGCGCATAAGATTTTATAAGCTCCACTCTGTGTTCGTGTAATTCGCAACTCGTAATTTGGTTAAATTTTTCTGATAATAAAACGGATTTTCCTCCCGGAGCAGCACAAGCATCTAAAAGATTTTTTCCTCCGCTTACTATATCGCAAATTGCTGCAGAGCCAATAGACTGAAAGGTGTAAATCCCTTTATCGTAACCATCACCGCGCTTAAAGTTTTGAACATCAAATAGATTATTGAAAACTGTTTTTGAAAAAGTGCAGTTGTTTTCTATTAAGTATTGTTCACCGTTTTCGCAAGAATTAAAGCGGATATAATTATGTACTTCATGATAGCCCATAATTTGCTCGGCTCTATCTTTTCCGTAATCGTTAACCAATTCTTGCACAGCAAACAACGGATAAGAATATTGTACAGACAATTTTTGAAAAATATCATCTGGCAAATAAATATTATCGCGTATCTTAACAAATTTCCTTAAAACAGCGTTAACAAAACCACTCATTCCGCCTTTTCCGAGTTTTTTTAACAATTCAACAGAATTGTTGGTGACGGCATAAGGAGCTTTTTTTAAAAATTCGATATTGTAAAGCGCTATCTTTAAAATAATCCTTACCGGTATTTTTGGATTTTTGTCGCAAAGAAAAGCGTTTATATAGTAATCCAATAAAATATCGTTTTCAACAACGCCATAGCATATTTTTATTACCGCATTTTTATTTATCGGCTCAATCGTTTCTGCGTTAATCGCTTGTTTTATATACGCCTTTTGACCATATACTCTATATAAAATACGGTAGCAATCGTAAAAAGTATTTAACATAAACTTAATTTAGTTTTTGCCCGACTTGTATTGAGTGACCAAGCAAATAATTATAATCGTTCATACGTTTTTTGCTTTCAGGTTGTATTTCGCTAAGACGCACAGCTCCGTCTTTAGTTGCAATAACTAAGCCGTTCTTATTATCGGCTTTTAAAACCATACCGGGAATTCCCGCCTCATTGCATAAATTTTCGTCTTGAACTTTTTGAGCTTTAAATACTTTTAACATATTTTTATCAATAAAAGTATAAGCACAAGGCCAAGGATTCATACCCCGAACAAAGTTAACAATATTTTCAGAATAATCGTCAAAATTAATTATTCCATCTTCTTTTTTAAGCATTTTTACGTGTGACGCAAGCTGTTCATTTTGCTTTATTGGGGTAACATTTCCTTCTTCTATTTTATTTAATGTTTCAATTAACAAATCAGCACCAATTACAGAAAGTCTTTCAAAAAGCTCACCTGCTGTTTCTTCGTTACCTATTTCTGTTGTTCTTACATTAAGTATATCGCCGCAGTCTATACCCGCCGTGGTTTGCATTATGGTAACGCCGGTTATTTTGTCACCATTGATAATCGACCATTGTATAGGAGCAGCCCCGCGATATTTGGGGAGAATCGAAGCGTGCACATTAATAATTCCATGCGGAGCAATATCTATTATTTGTTGAGATAAAATCTGTCCAAAAGCACAAGTAACCATTATATCGGGGTTTAATGAAGTCAAATCGCTCACGCCTTCTTTACTAATTTTTCCGTACTGAAAAACAGGTATATTGTTTTTTACAGCCAATTGTTTTACGGGAGAAAAACAAATTTGACCACTTCTACCAACTGGTTTATCGGGTTGAGTAACTACAGCAATAACATTATGTTTACTATTTATCAGTTGCTGTAAAGAATTAACGGCAAAATCGGGGGTACCCAAAAAAATCACGTTCAATTTAATCTTCACTCCTTATATTATCTGCTTTATCCACATAAATGATCCCGTCTAAGTGGTCGTATTCGTGACATACAGCCCTTGCAAAAAAACCTGTAGCTTTTATTTTAAATTGTTTACCGTTACGGTTTAGGGCTTTTATTACAACCTCATTAGGTCTTTTTACATCCCCCCATTTGCCTTTTACCGAAAGACACCCTTCCAATCCGTACTGTTCTCCTTTTGCGGAAATAATTTCAGGATTAATAAATTCAAAATAGCCTTCATCTACGCTAACGATAAATATTCGGCGCAAAATACCTACTTGCACGGCAGCAAGTCCTGCACCTTGAGCTTTTTCCAAAGTTTCTTTCATATCGTCAAGCAATTGTATTGTTTTAGGCGTAATTTCATCTACGGTAAAACTCTTTTTTCTAAGCGTTTCATCGCCAATTTGTATAATTTTTCTTGTTGCCACAATATACCTCTTTTTAACTTAAATTTGATGGGTTTTCTTCAACTGTAACAAATACTTTATCTGTTCTATACTGTAATGCGCAATCAAAAATGGTACTCCTTAAGCAGTCGTTGCCTTCTTTAATCCGCATAAGAACTTGATAACGAAATTTATTTTTTATTCTTTTAATCGGTGACTTCATTTTATTAAAAAATAAAAAGTCATTTCTATTTTTTTCGTAAACCTTTTTTAATTGTAGATAAATATCCTTTAATCCGTTTATTGCATCTTCTTCTTGAACACTTTCTACCAGTACGCGAATAATCAATGAAAAAGGTGGAAATTTTGTAGCCTTGCGAACAGCTATTTCTCTTTTATAAAATCCATCGTAATCATAATTCATTGAAAACTTTAATACGGGATTATTCGGCGAATAAGTTTGTAACACGACTGTACCTTTATCGTCAGCCCTACCACTACGCCCTGCAACCTGCGTTAATAATTGATAAGTTCTTTCAGAACTGCGATAATCGCTAAAATGCAAACTCATATCAGCATCGAGTATTCCAACTAAAGTTACGTGTGGAAAATCGTGTCCTTTGGCAATCATTTGCGTACCTACTAAAATATCTGCTTCGTGCCGAGCAAATAAGGATAAAATCTTATAATGCCCGTCTTTGTTAGACGTTGTATCGTTATCCATTCGTATAATTCGAGCATCGGGGAATAGCTGTTTTAATTCGGTAACTATTTTTTGCGTTCCCGTACCGATATAGTTTAAATTTGTTGAGCCACATTCGGGACAAGCTGTCAACATTTTATAACTTGTACCGCAATAATGGCATTTTAGAAGGTTACCTGCCCTATGGTAATTTAAGGAAACATCGCAAGTAATGCATTTTGCTACATACCCGCATTCGCGGCAAATAACTTGTTGCGAATAACCGCGTCTGTTTAAAAATATTATAACTTGATTACCGTTTTTTAGCGTTCTATCTATTTCATCTTTTAATATAGCGGAAAAACAAGTGTTATTACCTCGCCTTACTTCTTGGCGCATATCGGCAACCAAAACTTCAGGCAATGGCTTTTTATTTATTCTTTCTGGCATCTTTACTAAATTATAAGTGCCCGATATTGCCTTCGTATAAGTTTCTATCGATGGTGTAGCACTACCCAAAACTAATTTGCACTTATTTGATTTTGCCCTAAATAACGCAATATCCAATGTGGAATAACGCGGAACAGTTTCGCTGTCATAACTTGAATCATGCTCTTCGTCTATTATAATCATTCCCAAATTTTCAAGCGGTGCAAAAATCGCACTTCTCGCCCCGATGGCTATTTTTGCCTCACCCGAACGCAACCTACACCATTCGTCAAAACGTTCACCTGACGATAATCCGCTATGCAAAATAGCGCAAAGTTCGTTAAACCTTGCACGTAACTGCGTTAACATTTGCGGCGTAAGAGAAATTTCAGGAACAAGCATTATTGCAGTTTTGCCACTCTCTATAACCTGTTGTATAAGGTTAAGATAAACTTCGGTTTTTCCGCTACCTGTAACACCGTGTATAAGCGTAACGGTTTTTTCCGTTTGATTAACCGAATTTAACGCCTGCACCTGAGCCGGCATCAAATTAACGTTTTTTTGAACGGTAATCATTTCGGAATAGGGTAAACGATTAACACGTATACTCTCTATCTCTATTAGATTTTTTTCTATTAAATTCTTTACAGCGGACTGCCCATAAGTGCTTCGTAACTGCGATAAACGTATTTTGGGGCAAGTGAATAATTCTTGAAGTGCCGCACGTTGATTTTTTGCATTCACCGAAAGCGTAGATATTGCATCGTTTTGAGATAAATCTTGTTTCCATAAAGCAAAATCAACGGTTTTCTCGCTAACTCTGCCTCGTCGCATTTCAGAAGGTAAAAATAACCGCAACGAAAGCGCTTTGCTTACCTTATACTTATCGGCTATATATAATACTAACGAAAGCGTTTCCTCGGTTAAAACGGGGAACTCATCGCATACAGTCAGTATTTTTTTTATTTTATTTTCCGGCAATAACGATGATTGTTTTACGGCAATAATTATACCGTCGATTTTTCTATTCCCGAACGGAACCGTTACACGGTAACCGACGGATGCAGGCAAATCTCCGATTTCGTAGTCGAAAACCTTATCGACCTCGCTGTGAACGATGTCAACTATAACTTCAGCAATCATTTTATTTTACTGTTTTTCATTTAAGTAAAAAATGCCCTTATAAAGAGCATTTTTTTTAGAACTTTGTCGCAACGATTTTTCCATTATATATTTCCTTGGATGCTGCCGAAAGCGGCTTATCATCACCAGGAATTTCGGTAAGACCTTGATTTTGCGCATTATCTATGAGTTGGCGAGCTCTTTTAGAAGCAACAACGCACAATGCGTATTTTGATCCGATTTTTTCGGCAAGTTCATCAATGGGCGGTTCGTGTAACATATAATTGATCCTCCGATTTGATTTATTTTTTATAAATATATTTTAATTATAGCC
>CAZPFZ010000058.1:0-8018 GCA_964585955.1 uncultured Acidiphilium sp. | reverse complement strand
TTATTATATAATCTTATATGAGTTGAATTTTATTTTTATCTTTATCGAATTTATAAGCGTGTCCGCCCGACGATAAAGCTTTTGTAAATTCGCCGTTTGTAAATTCTAAAGCGGCATCGTTTTCTATACACCACATAGTTGGTGTTGGGGCATTTATTTTTTGTATTGCTTGAGTAAAATCTTCTACACGCTCGTTATAATGCGGACAACATAGTCCCTCTATTGCGCCTATGCCGCCATCGTGCAAATGATATTTTTCATCGTCGCCGATAAATGCGGAATCGGTATACATTTTTTTAAACCAACATATTGCACCTGCAGATAAACCGCTTATTACAACACCGCGGTTATATGCTTGCACTATTTTATCGTAAACGCCCGTTTTTTTCCAATAATCGAGCATAAAAAGCGTATCGCCGCCACCAATATAAAGCATATCGGCTTTTTCGAACTTACTGTTGATTTTTTCTTGGTTCATTTCGCCGTATACCGTTAAAACACAGTCGGCTTTTATATCGAAATGTCCTGTATAAGTTTTTCTGAATGAGTTAAAGTACGGCATACTGTCGTGACTTGCAGTTCCTATAAAAACTCCTACCGCGCGTTTGCCGTCGGCATGCTTTTTTGCAAGCGACGCAATATATTCATCTATGAGTAAAGTAGTTTTTTCAGCAAGCGATCCGCCGCCTATTGCTATTATCTTTTTTTCAATCATATTTTTTTAATTGCCTTGCGGTTAATAATTTACCGTTTGTTTTTCTGTTCTTGTTTGATTTGCGTTGTATTGCCGTCTACTTCGAAAATATTTATAAGTCCTTCCGTTGCAGTCGGCATCGATAACATTCCGTTTACATTAACATCGTCAACTCTTTATTTACGTATTCGATTATTTGTTGCTTTTCGTTTTTTAATTTTTCTGCTATTACAAGCGCTAAAATGCGTTCTAACCACTCGCCCGTTTGCTTACCGCTTATACCTGTTGCAGCTAAATCTTTGCCGTTCACGGAAAGAGTTTTTAGATTGTAACATTCTCCGTTTGCTATAATTATATTAAAAAAATCTTCAAGCTTTTCTATTTGCAAGCAGCTGCCGTTTTTTGCAATATGCGCGGCTTTTAAAAATTCTATATATTCCTCTTTATAGTCGTAAACATTGCTTAATATAAGTTTTGCTTGTATATTGTCTCCGTTAAAACAATCTTCGGCGTGCTCGATTAAAAAAACAATAAGCTTTTGAGTTTTGCCCGTTTTAACAAATTTTTGCAGTGTTTTGTAGCATTGCTTTACATTGTTTTGTGTTGCGTAATACAAAAAAAGCCCAAACCTTATTTCAAATTTATTGCAAGCGCAAGCTGCCGCGTTTGCCCCCGTTAAATAACTTTGCAAAGGCACTTGGTTAAAATCGAACAAAACACGAAAAACAATTTCGTATTCGGTTAAAACACGCAAAAGATGCTCGCCTTCAAAAATTTTTTTAAGTTCGGTAAAAATGCGTTCAACCGATATTTGCTTTAATTTTTCGGCAGATAAAATAGCGGCGTTATAGGTGTTTTTTTCGGCAATAAAACCGTCGGTTGAACAAAAACGTATTGCGCGAAGCACTCGCAAAGCGTCCTCCGAAAAACGCTTAAACGGATCGCCAACCGCCCTTAACGCTAAATTTTTTGTATCGAAAAAACCGTTAAAATCGTCGATTAAACCATCGTTTTTATTAAACGCCATTGCGTTACATGTAAAATCGCGACGAGATAAATCACCGTGTATGTCGGTACCGAAAACGACTTTATCCGGATGCCTACAATCTGTGTAGCCGCTTTCGCTGCGGAAGGTTGTTATTTCGTATACGCTACCGTTTTTTATCAGCGCTACCGTGCCGTGTTTTTTGCCAACATTGTACTGCGAAAAATCACTGAATAACTCGCAAACGGTATCGGGTAAAGCAGAAGTACAAATATCGTAATCGTATGCCTGCTTTTGTAAAACGGCATTGCGCACGCACCCACCCACGTAATAGGCTTTATACCCATTTTTATTAAGGCGCTCTATTATTAAATCGCCTGTTTTATCGGTTATAAAAATCATTCTTTTTTGTCTTCGTATTTGTTAAGCAGTTTTAAAAACAGTTCTACGGCAAAGGAATAATTGCGATCTTTATTTACCACTACACCTGTTGCCCTAACCGGGAATTCAGGCGTGATTTCTAGCACTTTTAACTCGCCGTTTGCTATTTCGTCACGTATATATTCGTAAGGTACGCAAGCTATGCCTAACCCTTTTTTTGCCATTTCTACCATAAGCTCTACCGACATCAATTCAAATTCGGGAACAAGATTTATGTTAAGAGAATTTGCAAATTTATCTATCTCTTGCCGAGAGGTTGTGCTTTTATCGAGCATGAGCAAGGGATAATTTGATAAAGCCGCTAAATTTATTTTTCTGCCAAACAAATTTGAAAATTTATTACTCGCCGCAAATACATCGTGTATTTCGCCTGTTTGACCGGTAAACAAAACTCCGTCGTCTTCAATAGGTAAATTCACAAACGCTATATCCGCCTTACCCGCTTTTATAAGGTCGAGCGACTGCCTTGTGGATGAATCGGTAAAAGTAAGCACTACGTTGGGGTATGCTTCGTGGTATTCGATTATGTACTTCATGATATAGTGCGTTATCATGTTATTGGACGCGCTTATACGTATTGTTCCGTCGGCAATGTTTTTTAACTCGGAAAAGTTTTTTTCGGCATTTTTTAAAATATCCAAAACATGTTCGACAATTTCAAACATTTGCTTTCCGCCCGTATCGCTGAGCTCCATTCCTCGCGAAACACGATTAAATAACGGGCCGCCAAGCTGATTTTCGAGCTGCCTTATTGCATAGGAAACGGCTGACTGAGATACAAAAAGCTCGTCTGCCGCCTTGCTTAAACTGCCGCACTTTGCAACGGTGTAAAACACCCTGTATAAATTTAAATCCACCATAACTTACCTCTCTGACAATTGTATACAAATACAATAGCTTGTTTTTTATTATTTTCCAACGCAAAAACGCGAAAATATTTCGTTTATAATGCTCTCGCTTGCGGTTGTGCCCGTTATTTCACCCAACTTGGACCAACACTCTTTTATATCGTAAGAAACTAAGTCGAGCGGCGAAACGCCTATTGCATTTATTGCGTTATCAAGCGATTTAAGCGCATCTTTCAGCGCAAAATAATGCCTTTTTTGCGTGATATATTCGCCATCTGCATTTATTCCGCTTGCGCCGAGAGCATATAGTCTATTTTTTAAAACTTCAAGATTATACCCCGTTTTACAAGATATTCCTAATACATTATCGCTTTCTTTTTCGTTTTGCAAACCGCCGTCGAGCTTGTTTACAACTTTTATAACTGTTTTATCTTTTAAATAATCGGCAAAAATGCAAGTTTCTTCGGCTGTTTCGGTTCCGTCGGTTACATAAACGACTATATCGGCGCCGTCGATAAAATTATGCGATCTTTCTATGCCTATTTGCTCTACTACGTCGGCTGTTTCGCGAATACCGGCGGTATCGTACAAATTAAACACTATGCCGTTGATTAAAATTTTGCTTTCTACTACATCGCGCGTGGTACCTGCTACGTCGGTTACGATTGCCTTTTGCTCGCCCGTGAGCGCGTTTAAAAGCGAGCTTTTACCCGTGTTGGTTTTACCTGCCAATGCCACGTTGACTCCGTCTTTTATAATTTTACCCTCTGAATAAGAGTTAACCATTGCTTGAAGGGAAGGACGCAAGCCGCTTAACTTTTGAGAAATTTGCTCGCCGTTATCCTCAATAAGCCCTTCTTCGGGATAGTCTATATTTGCATCTATTCCGGCAAGAATATCGGTGAGAACCTCTTGCATAGCGGTAATTTTTTTCTTTAAATGCTCTTTAAACAGATAGTACCCGGATTTTATGCCCGCAACGCTTTCACTGTTAATCATATCTATTAACCCTTCGCAAGAAGATAGCGAAAGCTTGCCGTTTAAAAATGCCCTTTTTGTGAATTCACCGTTTGTTGCAGGGCGCGCGCCAAGTTCAAAAGTTCTTTCGAGTATGCCATGCGTGACGGCTACTCCGCCATGACAGTGAAACTCTACTACGTCTTCGCCGGTAAAACTTTTGGGCGCTTTAAAAAACACGCACATTCCGTTATCGGAAAAATCAGCCGCACATATTTCACCTACATACATTTTATATGGCTCGAAACACATAACCTCTGTTTTACCGTGCGGAAAAAACATTTTCGCGGCAAGGTTTAAACAGCCGTCGCCGCTGATTCGTATTATAGCTACGCCGCCCGTACCGGGTGCCGTTGATATTGCAGAAATACAATCCATAATTCACTCCTTCAAATGACTGTACTAAAACACTAAAAATACGATTAATATTCGTCAAAGGGGTTTATATCCGAAGCGTCTTCGTTTTGCTGCGTATCGGAATTGTTTTCGCCGCGGAAGAAGGGATTCTTGCGCGTTTCGTATGGGTTGGAATACGGATCGTATGACTGTCCGAAACGCTCTGCCATTTTTTGTTTTAAATATTCATCGTAACTTGCGTAAGGCTTTTTGTTTATTATGGTAATGAGCATTATTGGAAATAACCAATTGAAAAAGCTTAAAACGGTGTACAACATTTTTCTGTTTGGAACATACTTGCCGTATAAAGCAAAACAAAGGCTTACGAATAATACGTAATAAGCAAATCTTAATACCGAAGACAGCTCGCTTACCACATAATAAATTGAGCTTAATAGTTCGGTAAGCACCGCATTGTCAATCATTATGCCCGATTGTATATATTGGAATACTGTTATGCACGCGTAAACGCCGTAAATGCTCGATAATGCATCACACACAAAAAGTAATGGAGCTATAATATAGCCTACGTTTTTAAAATCTATTCTGAATAAACGGATAGGTCCTGCCAATTTGCCGAGTACGACGTAATTAGCATAAGGAATCATTCCTACCCACCACCATTTTATACCGCGCTTTTTTGCTAAAATGCAAATTGCTACAGCTTTTATCACATATAAACCGATAAATATTATAGCTACCGATATAATCGCGGTTATATAAACTCCGTATAACGAAGCGGCATCGTTTGCACCGTCTAAACTCGGTGCTTCGGCATTTGCCAAACCCATAAAGGAAGCTAAGGTATTAATAAAACTAATCATAAAATACTCCTTAAACAATAAAAAAATCAATTGCGATAAGCACGATCGCCAAAACCAACCCTATTCCCCATAAAACGTAAGACAAAACCTTGTTGCCTTTTTTGTTAAACGGATAAAATTTACCATTATCAAAAAACAGCAAATTTCCGCTTTTTTCATCTAAAATATTTTGTTCGGAACTACGGTTTACCCAAAAAACAGTTTGATTATCGCCCCACTTTGGTTTTAATAAACATACGGGTGGTTGCAAATATTCGGTGTAAAAAATAGGTTTTTTCTTGTTCTTTTGACTGCCGTATTTATACCTTGCATAATTTATGTAATATGCAATAGCTAAGCAAAAACAAGCTAAACCCAAAACTATAAAAAACGATTGCACCAAATTACCCGTTATTCCACCGACTGCTTGCGCCGAAGCCGTAATAACCGAATACCCCACAACAAGCAAGTTATATAGTCCGTGCATAACGCAACCTATAAAAATATTGCCCGTTAATAGGTCTATAATTGCTATTTCTAACCCTACGATAAACTGCAATAACAGTTGCGCATAGTTGCCGTGCATTAAAGCGAAGGCAAGAGCAGAAACAAGACAAGCCGTAACGCGCCCGAATTCACGCAAGCCGCGCATAATTACGCCGCGAAACAAACATTCTTCGCACACGGCAGGCAACACGGGCGTTAATATAAAAATATATAAAAGCAAATATGGCAAATCTAAGGCGTTAAGATCTATATCCAAAGAATCTAACGTGCTACCGCCGGTAATAGATGTTTGAACATCGCTTAAAAGATCGGAAAACTGCGTATGCATAGGCAAAAACAAAATTAGTGTGCCCGCAACCAAAAGCACTGCGGGAAGAACACCTAATAAATCAAAACGGAAGTCGAAACCGCCGCCCGAAAACAGCCCGACCTTTTTTATTTTGCAAAACACAAATGCAACGGCTAAAATGGTTACTTGCGAAATTATTACCGAAAAACATATTAAAAATCCCGTTCCCAATCCTTTAAAAACAAGCAACGCTATGCTTGAAATTAAAGAAACAACTATAACCGCGACAAGCACCGTTATAAAAGCGAGAGCGGAGTCGACAGCGTTAAACGTATTCGGGTTGTACGGTTTTTTTCCGTTTGCCATTTATATAACTCCCTAAGCGAAAAATTATGCTTTTTTAGTTATTGAGACAAATTCAGCTATAAAACACCGCGGATAAAAAGCCGTAAGCGTTTTATCCGCTTTGTATGTCTTAATTTTTAATGTTGTGTTTTATACTCTAATTTATATTTCTTGCAAAACAACGTTTGCAAAATAATTAGTACGATTAGTATGCTCTTGCAAAGTACAATCTCTTTTTAGCGGGCTTACCGCATATGGGGCAAACCTCACCTTCGCAATCGGCATCGTCGATAAGTACGCGCGAAGTAGCTTGACAATATTCTTTAACTTTATCTTCACATTCGCGCTCTCCGCACCAGTAAGATTTTGCAAACTTACCATCGTCGCACGCTTGCTTGATTTGTTCGAGCGAGTTAACTTCGGTAATTTTTGAATCACGTAAAGCGCGCGATTTTTCAAGCATATTCTTTTGTATGTCATCGAGCACTGTCGGAAGAGAAGATAAATCGGATAAGTTAATTGTTTGTTTTTCGTGCGTATCTCTTCTTACAATAACGCACACTCCGTTTTCGATATCGCGCGGACCTATTTCTATTCTTAAGGGAACGCCCTTCATTTCCCATTCGTTAAATTTCCAGCCGGGGCTCATATCCCTTACATCCGTTTTAACCCTTAAGCCGAGTTTTAAAAGGGTTGATTCTACCTCTTTTGCCTTTTCGGTTACACCTGCTTTATGTGCGCATACGGGAACAATAATTATTTGTACGGGCGCAACTACCGGCGGAAGTACAAGACCGCGTTCGTCGCCGTGTGCCATTATAAGCGCACCGATAAGTCTTGTTGAAACGCCCCAAGAGGTTGAATAAGCGTGTTTTAAAACGCCCTCCCTCGATAAAAACTTCATATCGAACGCCTTTGCAAAGTTTTGACCGAGATAATGCGAAGTGCCTGCTTGCAAACTCTTTCCGTCGAGCATCATAGCTTCCATACCGTATGTTTCCAATGCACCGGCAAATTTTTCCTTATCGGTTTTACGACCGCAAATTACGGGAATGGCAAGGCAGTTTTCGGCAAACTCTTTATAAACTTCAAGCATTTGAATTGTAGCCTGTCTTGCTTCTTCTTCGGTTTCGTGCGCGGTGTGACCTTCTTGCCACAAAAATTCGCTTGTACGAAGGAAAGGACGGGTGGTTTTTTCCCATCTTACAACGTTACACCATTGATTAATTTTTATGGGAAGATCCCTATAGCTTTGCATCCATTTGGCATACATATTGCAAATTATTGTTTCGCTTGTGGGGCGAACAACTAATTTTTCTTGCAATTCTTGTCCGCCTGCATAAGTTACAACTGCAACTTCGGGAGCAAAACCTTCTACGTGCTCGGCTTCTTTTTTAAGATAGCTTTCGGGTATGAACATAGGAAAATATGCGTTTTCTACCCCGCATGCCCTAAAACGCTTGTTTAATTCGTTTTGTATATTTTCCCATATGGCATAACCATAAGGTCTTATAACCATAGTGCCTTTTACGGGACCATAATCCACAAGTTCGGTTTTTATGACCACATCGGTAAACCACTGCGGAAAGTTTTCTTTCATGTCTGTAATTTCTTTTACAAATTGTTTTTCGTTATTTTTGTCTGCCATTTTAGTTTCCTCATGTAACTTTTATAACGGCGCAGCGCCCGAGCG
>CAZPFZ010000057.1:0-8032 GCA_964585955.1 uncultured Acidiphilium sp. | reverse complement strand
ATTGACTTTTTAAATATTATAGTATAAAATAAATACGATAGAATTATATGCTGCGTAATAAGCGCCTTATAGGTCGGTTGTTTGACCTTAACCGTTTTAACGACTTTATATATTTTTATACAAAATTAATTAGGGAGACCGAAATGTATACTTTTTATTCAAGCTCCCTGTTTCTTATGTCCACGCCGTTAGTAATAGGTATTGCAGCCTTAGCTTTAATAGCGGGCGCCGCCGTGGGAATTTTTGTAATTGGTAAAATTCTTCAGAAAAAACGCGAACAAAAAATTGGTTCAGCCGAAGCGGTTGTCGCTAAAATGAAAGAAACAGCCGAAGCTGAATGCAAGCGATTAAAAAAAGAAGCTATTTTAGAAGCAAAGGAACAGGATTTAAAACTTAGAAACGATTTTGAACGTGAAGCTAAAGAAAAACGTTCGGAATTGCAAAAAACCGAACAGCGTCTTGCGCAAAGAGACGATGTTCTAAACAAAAAAGAAGCAAATTTGTTGAAGAAGACCGAAGAGGCAGACGAACAAAAGCGTGTGCTCGAAGCTAAAACAGCCGAAATGAATTCTTTAAAAGAAAAGGTTGAAAAACAGCACGAACTTATGATTGCCGAACTTGAAAAGGTTGCTCAACTCACCAAGGAAGAAGCAAAAGCTCAAATTATGGAATCGGTGCTCGATGAAGCAAGACGTGACAGCGCCGTTACCGTTCGCCGTGTAGAAGAGGAGGCAAAAGAAGAAGCCGACAAAAAGGCAAAAGATATTATTTCGCTTGCTATACAGCGTTGCTGTACCGATCACGCATCCGAAATTACCGTTTCGGTTGTACCGCTACCAAGCGACGATATGAAAGCAAGAATTATCGGACGTGAAGGGCGCAATATAAGAGCGCTTGAAAACGCTACCGGAATAGAATTGGTTATTGACGACACGCCTGAAGTTGTTATTTTATCGGGTTTTGACCCGGTAAGAAGAGAAGTTGCAAGACTTTCTCTTGAAAAACTTATCGCAGATGGTCGTATACATCCCGCACGTATAGAAGAAACTGTTGAAAAAACAGCTAAGGAACTTGACCAAAAGATAAAAGAAACAGGCGAGGCGGCTATGTTCGACTGCGGGTTGTTCGGAATACACCCCGAACTTATCAAACTTTTGGGCAGATTAAAATACAGAACGAGTTACGGTCAAAACGTATTGCAACATTCAATCGAGGTTTCTTATCTTGCCGGACTTATGGCGCAGGAACTCGGCGTTGACGTAAACCTTGCTAAACGCGGCGGTTTATTGCACGATATCGGAAAAGCCGTTGACCACGAAGTTGAAGGAACACATATCCAAATAGGTGTGGATTTAGCTAAAAAGTACAAAGAAAATAAAAACGTGATCAACTGCATTCAAGCGCACCACGGCGATGTCGAACCCAAAACGGTTGAAGCTATTTTGGTTGCGGCTGCCGATGCTATATCTGGTGCTCGTCCCGGCGCAAGAAGAGAAACAAGCACAAATTACGTAAAACGTTTGGAATCGCTTGAAAATATTGCTTCATCTTTTGCCGGCGTTGATAAAACGTACGCAATTCAAGCGGGTAGAGAAATAAGAGTCATTGTTAAGCCCGAACAAATTGACGACGTAAAAGCAATGTATCTTGCTAAAGATATTGCTAAAAAGATTGAAAGCGAGCTTGAATATCCCGGTCAAATTAAGGTTAATGTTATAAGGGAATCAAGAGCTGTTGAATACGCAAAGTAAAAAATACCAAAGGAGCTGCTTCTGTGCGGAGTATAGCTCCTTTTAAAATATTTTGTTGGTTAAAACAGCGGTAACACCTTATTTATAAGGCAATAAATGGCAATAATTTGTTTTATAAAAAAGTTTAAAATAAACTTATAGGGTAATATAGTGTATATAGCGGCAAGAAAAAGCCGTAAAACGGAGAGTGGTAAATGCGTTTGGATCTCGAAACAAAAATCAGACTTTTGCCTACTAATCCCGGCGTGTACGTAATGCTCGGCGCGGATGGAGAAATAATTTATGTGGGCAAAGCTAAAAACTTAAAAAACAGGGTAACGCAATATTTTTACGACAATGTTAAAACGGATAAAGTTATGGCAATGGTCAATAATATTGCCGACTTTTATTATCTTATTACCAATTCCGAAGCGGATGCGCTTGCCCTTGAAAATAATCTTATTAAAAAGCATAAGCCAAAATACAATATCTTACTCAAGGATGATAAAACATATCCTTCGATAAGAATCGATCTAAAAAAAGATTTTCCCGTGTTTGAAGTCGTAAGGCGCATCCGTCGCGACGGCGCTAAATATTTTGGTCCTTTTATGTGCGGAGTTAGTGCAAAAGAGGTGGTGGAAATAATAAACTGCACCTTTTTGCTACGTAGTTGTAGTATGAATATTACCGAAAACACAAAAAAACGCGAGTGCCTCGAATATCACATAAAACGCTGCTTGGGCCCTTGTAACGGCTTTTGCACAAAGCAAGAATACCGCGAAAAAGTAAACGCTGCTATAGATTTTTTATCGGGTAACGATGATAAAGCTGAAGAAATTTTAAACGAAAAAATGTTGTTTTTTGCCGAAAACGAAGAGTTTGAATTGGCTATTTCGTATAGAGATAAAATTAACAGTTTAAAAAAAATTCGGCAAAAAAAGATTACGTCGCTTAACCGATTTATTTCTTGCGACGTAATATCGCTTGCAACCGACAATATCCATTCGGCTATTAACGTGCTTATAACGCGCGGCGGACGTATGCAAGGCGGTAAGTATTTTGCGTTCGAAGATGCTTCCGCCTCGCCTGAAGAAACTTTAGAAAATTTTTTAATTAGGTTTTATGATAAAAACAATCAATTGCCGGATGAAATAATAGTTAATATCGATTTGCCTAATGCTAATCTTATAGAGGATTTTTTAAAGGATAACTGCAACAAAAAAGCTACAATCATGCACGCAAAACAGGGCGTGCGCAAACAGCTATCCGATATGGCTACGGTAAACGCCGAAGATTATCTTGAAAAAAGCATAGATAAAGTTAAGCATAAGGATGATATGACCTTGATTGCTTGTAATAGGCTGAAAGATTTGCTCGGGTTAAGTAAATATCCCAAAAGAATGGAATGCTACGATATTTCAAACATTTCGGGCGTGGATAAAGTCGGGTCTATGGTTGTGTTTATAGATGGCGTAAAATGCCCCGAAGAATATAGGCGATTTAAAATAAAAACCGTTGAGGGTGCAGACGATTTTGCAAGTCTTCAGGAGGTTTTAACGCGGCGCATTGCGCGCTTACACGACGATCCCGAACGTTTTGCAATGCCCGATCTTGTAATTATCGACGGCGGTAAAGGGCAGTTATCGGCGGTAAAAGAGGTATTTGACAAACTCAATTTTTCGGTTGATTTAATATCGCTTGCCAAGCGCGAAGAAGAAATTTATACTGTTGCTTCCAATTCGCCGATATTGCTTGAAAAACGCGATTACTGTTTGCGCCTTTTGCAACGCATACGTGACGAGGCGCATAGATTTGCCATAACATATCATCGCAGTATGCATTTAAAGCGCGGTTTTGTAAGCGAACTTTCAAAAATAAACGGATTAGGAAAAAAACGAATAAACGCTTTGCTCGATAAATTCGGTAGTGTTGCCGAAATTGCCGCGGCTGAAAAAGGTCAGCTTGCCCAAGTGGATTTTATCGGAGAAAAACAAGCGGAAATTATATACGAATATTTTCATAGGCATTAGAGAGCTGAACTCATCTCTCTAATTTCTAATAACGGAGCTAAACAATGAATAAAAAACACTCTAAAAAAAGTGAAGAACACGAAGTTATAACTGTCGGTTGCGAAGAATTTGCCGAAAAACTTGAACTGCAAACTGTTTTTAACGGTTGCGGCGAGGTAACCATTGCATCTATAAGCGTTTCTCGTCCGGGATTGCAACTTGCGGGATATTTTGAACATTTTGCAAGTGACCGCGTGCAAGTTATAGGCAATGCCGAACACGAATTTTTAAAAAAGATGCCGCAAAACGCTAAAGAAGATGTTTTAGAAAAGCTTTTTAGTCGCAATTTGCCTTGCATAATTATAGCAAGGAATTTAGAGGTAGACGAAGAACTTTTAAAAACGGCAATAAAGTATAATTGCCCCGTATTTAAAAGCCTTGCGGTTACAACAGTGCTTATTCACGATTTAATGATTTATTTTAACGAGCTACTTGCCCCCGAAACAGTAGTCCACGGCGTAATGCTTGATATTTCAGGTGTGGGCGTGCTTATAACGGGGCATGCGGGCGTTGGTAAAAGCGAAACCGCTCTGGAACTTATTTCTCGCGGGCACCGCCTTGTTGCCGACGACACCGTAAAAATTAAAAATACGGGCGGCATTTTGGTGGCGGCTTGCCCTAAAAAAATTCAATATTATATGGAAGTGCGCGGCATAGGTATAATCAACGTTAAAACTATGTTTGGCCCGGGCGCTATTCGTCCCGAAAAAACGGTGGAGCTGGTTGCCGAGCTCGTGCATTGGAATGAACTTGACGATTATGATAGGTTGGGTGACGAAAAACAAACTACCGATATTTTAGGAATGACCGTTCAAAAACTTGTTATTCCGGTAAGTCCGGGCAGAAACATACCTATTATTATAGAAACAGCAGCAAGAAAATTCAGGTTAGAAGAACTCGGATATTCCGCAGTGGAAGAACTTATTGAATCTGCTTTCAATGCAAGTAAAAAATAAAACCCGACGTATAATTCTTAAAATAAATGCGTGCATTGTTATAATAAAATAATATGCGCTTTAAACAAAAAAAGGTAAAAAAACGCTTTTTTGTTCATATTATAAATCGGATAAAGTTGTAATATGCAAAAAAAATTTTATAAGTTAAAACGTTTTTATGGCGAAGAATATGCGGCGTGCGCGTTTGTTAACCTTACAAGACTAATAAATAACGTAAAAACAATAAAAAACAATTGCGGAAAAAGTAAACTGTGTGCCGTTGTTAAAGCCGATGCTTACGGGCACGGGCTTTGCCGTGTAGCCTCCGCAATAAAAGATTATGTCGATTTTTTTGCCGTCGCAAACATGACCGAATGTATGAATTTAAGAAATATAGGCATAACTAATCCGATAATTTGTCTGTTGCCAACCATCGATTATGCCGCCGCCGCGTTTTATAACGTTACCGTTTGCGTGGGGTGCCTGCGCGACTGCTTTCGGTTAAATAATTTTTTAAAAAAATATAATGTCGAGCTAAACGTGCATATTGCAATTAACACGGGTATGAACAGATTGGGCTTTGATACCTTGCCCGAAATGCAAAAAGCCGTTAAAATACTTAGCGATTGCGGCGCAAAAATTACGGGTATTTTTTCGCATTTTTATAATTCAACCGATCTTGCTTGCAACAATAAGCAGTATTTGCGTTTTTTACCTTTTGTAAATGATTTAAAAAATAAAGAGGAAAACATAACGGCACATATTTGTTCCAGCGGCAGCTTTTTATATGGCGATTTTAACTTCGATATGGTTAGAATAGGTTTATTAATGTACGGCTATAAGTCGATTAACACCACTTTTAATGTGCAGCCTATTATGAAAATCCATGCCGAAAAAATAATGCGGCGTAAAATAGGGCAAGCAGATAATTTGTTGTATGGCAATTTTTGTTTAAAAAAGAATTTAAGCGTGGATATATTAAAATACGGTTACAGTAACGGTTTGCCTCATATTAGCAACGGTTTAAACGATTGCTGTATGAATTTATCCGCGCAATGTGTAGGTGGCGATTTTTTTAACGTTCTTTTAAGTGCCGAAAAAATCGCCGACATCACAGGCGAGGGCATATACCGCACTCTTTTAAAGTCGGGGCAAAATGTAAACAAAATTTATTATTACGAGTAAACTTTTTTAATTTTGAGTAAAGCACAAGGAGTTAATATGAGGATTATTGCAGGCAAATTTAAGGGTAGAAAACTTGCCGATTTTAGCGGAAAACAGGTAAGACCTACTTCCGACCGCGCGAGAGAAGGCATTTTTTCTGTTCTTCAATTTGAAATAGAGGGAAAAACTTTTTTAGACGCTTTTTGCGGTAGCGGAGCTATGGGGATAGAGGCGTTATCGCGCGGCGCAAAAGAGAGCGTATTTTTGGATATTTCAAAAAAGTCATGCGAACTTACCAAGCAAAACTTAAAGCTTGTCAGCGAACAAGCCGAAGTTGTTAATATTAACTGTCTTAACTACCTTTTAGCTACGCAAAAAAAATTTGATATTATATTTTTAGATGCACCTTATAAATCAAACGACGGAAAAGAGGCATTAAAAGTTATTGCAAAAAGGGATATATTAACCCCAAACGGTGTTGTTATAATAGAAAGCGAAAGTGTTGTTAATCAACCTATAGACGGGCTTTTTGTGCAGAAAATAAAAAAATACGGCATAGCAGAGTTTGCTTTTTATAAAAAAGTAGATCGTGATGTTTGCGTTTTTGCCGGGAGTTTTGATCCCTTTACAAACGGGCATTTGTATGTTGTTGAGCAAGCAAAAAAACGTTTTAAAAAGGTTATTGTCGCTGTGGGCGATAATCAAAATAAAAACTGCACATTCGATAAAAACACGCGGCTTGAAATGCTAAAAATGGTATTTGAAAAGGACGATTGCGTTAAAGCCGACGCTTTTAGCGGCTACCTTGTTGATTATTTAAAGAGCAACAAAACCGTTTATAACATACGCGGTGTGCGTAGCGACGAAGATTTAGCATACGAAGAAAAAATGCTTGATTTTAACGCTAAACTTTTTCCTGAAATACAAAATATTTATATAAACGCCGATGAGCAAGTTGGGGGAATATCTTCCACCGCGGTGAGAAATTTGTTAAAGCAAAACGAAGATATTTCGTTTTACGTGCCAAAGCAAGTAAAAGAAATTATAGATAAATATCCCTTATAATTTTGCGATAGAATGCATAACTTGCCTTTTTGGGCGTTAACAGGTAATTGAAAGTTTGAAAAAAGAGCAGTTTTAACAAATAAGGTAAGGTTGACTTTACATAAAAATAACGCACAAAACGTAACAAATTGCGAACGAAGTGAATGCTTGAAGTATTTTTCCCGATATAAAAAAGCTTATTTTTACTTTTGCGTTCGATAAAAACGCCGCCGACTGAACTATTACCGAAACGCCCCCAAACGATATTAACCATTCAATAACGGGTAGTGCAAGTTTGCTGTTTGCTTTAGAGGCAACTAAGCACCCCTTTGTGCATTCAAATAATCCGTATGTTACCGCTTGACTTAAAGTTTTATCTTTTAAAACAAAAAACAACAAATTGTTAAGCGGAAGCATTACATTTAAATCGCCGAGTATTTGTGAAAAAACATAAAAAACGGCTATAAGCGTTCCTACTGTTATTGCCGATAAACTTGCCTCCGTCGCACATTCGTAAAGTATGTTTTCAGATGGTGGTTTTTTTATCAAAAGTCGGTCTATAGTATCGTTATTAAAGTTTTTTCTAAAAATTATTCCGTTTAAAACAGCCGCTAAAATATGCGAAGCAAACAAAATCAACCCTGCTTTTTTATCGTGTAGCATATTAACGCCTACGCAACCTATTATAAAAGATGGACCCGACGTTGAGCAAAAAACCGACATTTTTGTAGCACTGTTTTTATCGATTTGCCCTAAGCGGTAAAGTTCTTCTATCAGCTTTGCGCCTATCGGGTAGCCCGATAAAAAACTCATTAGCTGAACATAAGCGCTTTCGCCGCCGGCGTTATATAAAAATTTGCAAACGGGCGAAAGTTTGGTCGCTATTTTTTGCGGCGTTTGCGTTTTACAAAACAGTAAAGTTAAAAACAAAAAGGGCAATAAGGATGGTAAAACGGTTAAAGCCCAAAGAGCTAATCCCTCGCTGCAACATTTAATATACCTATCGGGAAAAAGCAAAAGTGCTGCAGCAATCAATAAAAAGCATAAAAATAACAAATAAAACAAAATTTTTTTCATAATATAATTGTAT
>CAZPFZ010000056.1:0-8110 GCA_964585955.1 uncultured Acidiphilium sp. | reverse complement strand
TTATAGCTTTACGAATAAATCTTTTTTATTTGCTTTTTATTTTTTTCCGTTTTTTTCGGGGTCGGTCATATTAAACGGATCTAAAATTTCATCGAGTAGCTTTTCGTCGATAAGATTTTTTTGTAACACGAGATCTTTTATTCTTACGTTGAGTTTTAAAGCCTCTTTGGCGAGCTCGGCTGACTTTTTATAGCCAATATAGGGACATAATGCCGTTACCGTGCCTACACTTTCGTAAAGTAATTCTTCACAACGTTTTCTGTTAGAAAGTATGCCGTTTATGCAGTTTACAGTAAGAGTTTTTACTGCATTTTTCATACATGTTAGCGATTCAAACAATTTATAAAATATAACGGGTTCGAATGCGTTTAATTCGAGCTGCCCTGCTTCTGCCGCCATTGTAATGGTTGTATCGTTGCCGATAACAGCAAATGCAACCTGCGAAACAACTTCCGGAATGACAGGATTAACCTTGCCCGGCATTATGGAAGATCCGTTTTGCATTGCAGGAAGAACTATTTCTTCAAAGCCTGTTTTAGGTCCGCTTGACATAAGCCTTAAGTCGTTGCACATTTTTGAAAGAGAAACAGCCATTGTTTTTAATGCGCCCGAAACAAATACAAAACCATCCAAATTTTGTGTGGCATCTATAAGATTTTCAGCTTGAGTTAGGTTATAGCCGGTAATTATAGCAAGTTCGGGAACAATTTGCTTTAAGTATACCCTATTTACGTTAATAGCGGTGCCTATTGCCGTACCGCCAAGGTTTAAAGAATACATTTCTTCCACCGAACGTTTAAGGAGTTTTAAACATCTTTTTAAACCGGAAGCGTAAGCTGAAAATTCTTGACCTAACCTTATGGGAACAGCGTCTTCAAGCTGCGTTCTGCCCATTTTTATTATATCGTTAAATTCTACTGCCTTGTTTTCTAACGAAGCGATAAGTTCTAACATGTTAATTTCGAGTTCGCTTGCCAATTGAATAACGGTAAGCTTACCTGCCGTAGGAATTACGTCGTTGGTAGATTGAGAACAATTTACGTGATCGTTAGGATTACAAATATATTCGCCCTTTTTACCGCCTAAAAGCTCGGTAGCTCGGTTAGCTATAACCTCGTTAACATTCATGTTTGCAGAAGTACCGGCACCGCCTTGAATACAATCGGTAATAAAACTTTCATCTAACTTGCCGGATAATCCTTCGTCACAAGCGGTAATTATTGCATTTGCAATGGCATCATCCAAAATACCTGCTTTGTGATTGGTTATTGCGGCTGCTTTTTTAATTTTTATTATATTCTTAACAAAAATATCGTTAAGTTTAATGCCTGTAATGCGAAAATTGTTATACCCCCTTAACGTTTGAACGCCATAATATGCGTCCTCGGGGATTTGTAAAGATCCGATGGAATCGCTTTCAATCCTTTTGTTTTCCATTATATTTTTCTGTTCCTTATGTAAAAATTCATATCGCTTGTCACTATATTCTATTACTTTAATTATTTTAAGTCAACTATTTTTTAATAAAACACGCTATTTGTTCATTTAAAAAAAAGGTGAAATTTAAAAGTTAAAAATTTCACGTTGACAAATTACTCAAACTATTTTTTTTCTTTGACTTTTTTTTAGAATATGATAAAATATATTCTAATAAGGAAAGGAGTTATTTATGCCGAATAAAAAACAGTATAATAAATTAAAAAAATCACCGCTTTTTGCGGCTGCATGCGTTTTTTTGATAATTGGTGTGATTATTGGTTACTTTTTGGCTTTTAACTTTAACAAGTTTGAACTATCGTGTTTTAAAGTAAACAATATCGCCGCACAAAACAACAAAAACGTTGAAATAAATTTATCTGATATAAAAAAGGAGTTAGCCACGCAATTAAACAGAGAACCAACCGATGCTGAGCTTTTTTACGGCACAACTTTGCAAGATTGCGGCGTTAATATAACCTTTTTAGGTACATCTGTGGCAAACACAGTTACGGCAACCACGTATTACCGCACGGATATGACTTGCGATGTAACGCCAACAGATAAAATTGACGTTAGTAAAGCGGGTATATACTATATAGAATACACTTCATCTCACTTCGCGTTTAAAAATGCAAAACTTGTTCGCACGATTCACATTACAGGGGTAGAAAACAATGGCTAAAAAGAAAAATAGTAAAATTTTGCTCGCTTTTGTTTGCATAATAGCTTTAACGGCGGGTACGATTATAAGCTGCTCAATAAACACCGAAACCAACCTACCTTTTGACCAAATACCTAAAATTGACAGCTCGAACATTAACACTTCTTCTACCGATAAAACAGATGATTCGTCTAGTGAAAAACTCGACTCTTCGTCTAGTGAAAAAAACGATTCTTCATCTAGCGATAAAATAGATTCTTCATCTAGTGACAAAACAGATATTTCTTCGGGCGCGTTGGATGTTGATATTATAAAAAACAACGAACTTTCGATACATTTTATTGAATTAGGCAATAAATATACAGGGGACTGCACCTTTATAAAGGTTGGCGACGTAGAAATTTTGGTTGACGCAGGAAGCCGCGCGGATAGCATAACCCCCATCTATAATTATATTACGCCATATATAACCGACGGCATATTGGAATATGTTATAGTAACGCACGCACACCAAGACCATTACGCCGGATTTGCAACGGGAGAAAATACGCCAAGTTTACTTGACAAATTGAAAGTAAAAACACTTATTCATTTTTCAATGACCAATCAAAAAGATACCGCCGCCTTATACAAAAACTTTAAGCGCGAAGTAAGCGAAACGCAAGAAAAAAAAGGAACACAAGTTTTTAACGCTTTACAATGTTATAACCAAGAAGTTGAAGGCGCGCAAAGAATTTACGATATTTCGCCAAACATAGAGCTTGAAATTTTATATCAAGAATATTACGAAAAAAAGGCTTCGAGCGAGAATGATTATTCAGTTTGCTTTGTTTTAAATCAAAAAGTGAGCGAAGCTCAAACAAAACGCTACCTTTTTACCGGAGATTTGGAAACAAACGGGGAAAAGAGCTTGGTGGCAAAAAATTCGTTAAGCCAAGTTGAACTTTACAAAGCGGGACATCATGGCTCTAAAACCTCATCTTCTGAACAATTGTTAAAAGTTATACAACCAAAAATAGTTTGTGTTTGTTGCTGTGCTGGCAGTAGCGAATACACTACCGCTAACGAAAACCAATTCCCGACGCAAGCTTTTGTAGACCGTGTTGCGCCCTATACCGATAAAGTTTTTGTAACCACTTTATGCGTAGACTATAAAAACGGAATATTTGAATCGTTTAACGGAAATATTGTTATTACCACAGATAAAGATACCAAAGAAACCAAGATTATGTGCAGTAATAACGCCGTGCTATTAAAGGACAGCGTATGGTTCTTAACAAACAGAACAACGCCCAAGTCTTGGCAAAGTTAAACTACCTGCTAAAAATATTTGACAATTTAATATTTGCAAATTTAATTATTCAACGAATTGAATTTGGAGTTTGCAAAAAAGCCGAGCTTTATTAAAGTGCCTTTTACAAGGTTAACTTTAACGGCTCGGCTTTTTTATTGTTACAAAAATTTGCAATTATGCGGCGGTTTCGAACTGACTATTATATAACTCGGAATAAAATCCGCCCTTTTGCATGAGTTGTTCGTGCGTGCCGCTTTCGATAACGTCGCCATCTTTCATAACAAGAATAAGATCGGCATTTTTAATTGTTGAAAGACGGTGTGCGATTACAAAACTTGTTTTATCCTGCGTTAACCTATCCATTGCGTTTTGAATAACCAATTCCGTTCGAGTATCGACAGAAGATGTTGCTTCATCTAAAATAAGCATGGGGGCATTTTGAAGCATTGCGCGAGCTATTGTTAAAAGTTGGCGCTGACCTGCTGATATAACCGTACTTTCGGATAAAACAGTATTAAAACCTTGCGGCAAAGTGTTTATAAATTTATCTAACCCGCAAGCTTTGCAAATTTCGGTTAATTTTTGCTCGCTTACATCTTGCATGTTATAAACGAGATTTTCTTTAACGGTGCCCTCGAACAGCCAAGTATCTTGCAACACCATAGAAAATAAATCGTGAACGTTTTCGCGCTTTAACTGTGAAATGGGTACGCCGTCTATGGATATATTACCGCCGTTTATTTCGAAAAAGCGCATAAGTAAATTAACCATTGTTGTTTTGCCCGCACCTGTAGGACCTACAATTGCCACCTTTTGCCCTGCTTTTACATCTGCAGAGAAGTTTTTTATAATAATTTTATCAGGTTTATCGGGATAAGCAAAGCGCACGTTTTCGAACTTGACATTGCCTTGCGCGCCTTTTAAAAATTGCGTTTTTTGACTTTCGTCTTCTAACTCTTCGCTTTCTAAAAAGTCAAAAATTCGGTTTGCGGAAGCAGATGCCGTTTGCAAGTTTGTTAAACCTTGCGCTATTTGAGTTAACGGCGATGTGAACAAGCGCACATATAAAATAAATTTCACGATTACATCTATACCGATTTTGCCGTTTAAAACAAAAATAGAACCGAACACGCACACAGCAACGTATGCAATGTTGCTTATAACGCTCATTAACGGCTGCATTATTCCCGACAAAAATTGCGATTTCCAATTGGCATTGTATACAGCCGAGTTAAGTTTATCGAAAGTGCATTTTACCTTTGCGTCGGCACGGCTGACCTTTACTACCTCGTGCCCGGAATATATTTCTTCTATATATCCGTTTAATTCGCCCAAGCTTTTTTGGCGTGCGGCAAAATATTTTTGCGAATGCGACATGACGATTACGGTAACAAACATACCTAAAAAGGTAATTGCAAGCGATATTAGCGCCAAACGCCATTCGGTAACAAACATCATAATTAAGCAACCTATAAATTGCACGCTTGCACTGATTATTGTAGGCAAGCTGTTTGTAAGCCCCTGTTGTAATGTGGATACGTCGTTGGTAATGCGGCTTAAAATGTCACCTTGCGAGGTAGTATTAAAATATTTTTGCGGCACTTTATTTATTTTTTCGGATAGTTCACCGCGCATGCGATAGGACATTTTTAACGTTACCGTAGCCATAATATATTGTTGAATAAAACCAAAAGCCGCGCTTAAACAATATAAAATCAATAACGTTATTCCTATTTTCGATATTTGCGCAATATCAATGCCGCCAAGCAAGCCCTCGGATATTATTTTTGTGATTTCACCTATTTTATTTGGTCCGATAATAGTTATAAATGCACTTGCCGCCGCTAAAATTAAAGCGAGAATTATAAAAACCACGTGCGAACGCATATATGCGGCACATTTTTTTACAGTATAAACTACCTTTGCATTACTTTTTTTCATACTTTTATTCATCTTACGACGCACCTCCTTATTCGAGCTCTTGAGCGGAAAGCTGCGAACTTGCAATTTCGCGATATACGCCGCAATCGCGCATGAGCTGTTCATGCGTGCCGCTACCCACTATTTTGCCGCGATCCAATACGATAATTTTATCGGCGTGACGAATAGTACCTATACGCTGAGCAACTATGATTTTTGTTGTTTGCTTAAACTGTTTTGCAAGACTTGACCTAAGTTTTGCATCCGTTTTGTAATCGAGCGCGGAAAAACTGTCGTCGAATATGAGAATTTCGGGTTTTCTTGCAAGAATGCGCGCTATTGACAAACGCTGTTTTTGCCCGCCCGATACGTTTCTACCCGACTGAGCTATGTGATAATCTGTTTTTTCGGGCAATGCGGAGACAAATTCTTCTGCCTGCGATACCGATAAGGCGAGAGATAAATCATCTTCGGTAAACGGATTTTTGCTTTCGCCGAAAAATACGTTTTCTTTTACCGTGCCCGAAAATAACGTTGCTTTTTGCGTGGCATAACCAATCTTGTTATACAATACATCGAATTTGTAATCTTTTACGTTAACGCCGTCTACAAACACTTCACCGTCGGTTGCGTCGTAAAGGCGGGGAATAAGATTAATAACGGTAGTTTTGCCGCTGCCCGTTGCACCTATAAACGCAAGTGTTTCACCCTTATTTACCTTAAAACTTATATTTGTAAGCGCATCTTCGGGGGAATCGGGATAACGAAAACTTACATTTTTAAACTCAACAGTGCCTATTTCGGGCGAGTTTTCTTTTTCGCCTTCTTTAATGGAAGGTTTTGTATTTAATACCTCGTTAATACGTTCTGCCGATACTTGTGCTTGCGGCAACATCATAAATATCATAACAAGCATCATAAAGGACATTACTATATACGTGGCGTATGTGCTGAATGCCATAATTTCGCTAAACATTGCTATTCTTGACAAAGGTTGTGCAATCGAAATATTATTTACAAGCGCGGCGCCAAGCCAATAAATGATTAGCGTAAGAGCATTCATACCGAGGCTCATTGTGGGATTTATAAGTGCAAACAACCTTTGGTTTTTTGTTTGCAAGTCAAACATTTGCTTGCTTGGAATATCAAACTTATCGTTTTGATATTCTTCGGCATTAAAAGCGTGAACAACGTTTATGCCCGTTAAATTTTCGCGAGCGACTCGGTTGATTTTATCCGTCATTTTTTGCACCTTGCGAAAACGCGGCAAACAACTTGACATTACTAAAAATACGGTTAGGCAAATTGCAATTACAAAACCTGCCGTAACAGCGGAAAGTTCCCAACTTTTGTTAAGTATTTTTATTACAGCCCAAATAGCCATAATGGGAGCTTTTATCATCATTTGCAAGCCCATTGAAACGATCATTTGTATTTGCGTAATATCGTTTGTGGTACGCGTAATGAGGCTTGGTACCGAAAATGACTGCATTTCTTGCTTGCCGCTACCAACTACGTGATAAAAAAGTTTTTCACGCACGACATAACTAAAACCTGAAGCTGTTTTTGCCGCTAAAAAGCCGCAAATAATTGAAAATACAGCACTTATAACAGTGCACCCTAACATTTTTAAACCTATATTTAAAATATCCGTTGTGGTGCCTGATGTTTGTAATAAGGTTGTTAATTGCGTCATGTAATCGGGCAAAAGCAGATCAAAATATATTTGACCTATTACCAATAAGCAGCAAATTGCCGCCATTATTACCTCTTTTGTCCGCATTTGTTTTAATAATTTAAACATTTATGACTCCTTTTTATTAGGCATTAGAGATTTGAACCCACCAAGCCTTAAAAAAATCTTCTTTTTGCCCTTTTTTGGCAAATCGTTGCTTGGGCGTATTGCAATGGTGTTTAACGACGATTTTGCAAATTTTGCAGTGTTAAAACTTAATGACGTTCAAATCTTTACCTAGTCTTTACTCAATTGTTCTAAATTACGATCAACAGTTTCAAGAATATTTTTCCAAACGAGCATATCGGTTTGAGATATTCCGCATGCTAATTTTTCGGCAAACGCTTTTTGTATTGCACGGCCGCTTTTTATTATTTCTTCTGCCAAGGACGTAGGTACAAGCATTGTTTTACGCCTATCGCCCGCAACCGAAGCGCGTTCAAGTAAACCGTTTTGAACTAAACGCTCTATGTGCACCGAGACTATTCCCGATTTTACACCACGAATTAAACAAATCTCTTTTGCTGTTGATTTTTCGGGATTGTTTGCTATAAATAATAAAATATCCAATGCAAGTGGAGGAAGATCCGTTTGTTTACAAAGCGGTTGCAATTGATTGTGATACGCTTTTATTACTTTATTTGCGTGATCGAATACCTTTGACATAGAAAATTGCTCTTTCATACCCATACCTCAAAATTAAATATTCTAATTTTAGAACATCTATTATTATATTTATTGATTATGCGTTTGTCAACTGTTTTATATACCCTACAATAAATTTTTTTAATTGTTTAAAACCATGACATTATAGAGCTATCGCATAAAAATTTAGCTTTGCATAAAAAGTTTTTTAGTGATTTTACGAAAAAAACGCACAAGATAAAATCTTGCACGTTTAAACAAAACATATTTAAGACTTGATGTGTTAAATTATCTAATGCATAATCAGTAGATAATTTTTTAATATTTTGTTAATGAATATTTGTTTTACAAAATTTTTTACCACAAATCGCGCACC
>CAZPFZ010000055.1:0-8156 GCA_964585955.1 uncultured Acidiphilium sp. | reverse complement strand
TTTTATTACACTGTCTGCATTTAGCTCGTCAACATCCGCACCGAAGGAAAAACATACAGTTACATCGCCGTATTCCGTTTGGTAGGTGAATTTAATTTTATTATCGGACAAAGCCGCAATTTGCTCTTTAGCCTGAATTAAAGCTTGATTTTCCACCCCGAAAAGTTTAAAAAATATTTCGGAATTACGATACCCTTTAAACAAAAAATAACACCCCCGAAAGTGCGGTTATTTATACGCTACCGCCGTTATTTTAGTCGCTAATGAACGCGGTTTTTACTGAAAAACCGAACGGTTTTTGTAAATATAGTTTATGCCTGAAATAACCGTCATTACCGTTGAAAAAGCAAAAAGAGCATAACCTATGGCATAAAGAACGGTGAAAAAATCCGCACCGGAAGCCGCAGCGGACACTTCGGGAAAAGCTTTGCCTATAAGCAAAAATAAAATTGCAAAATCTTGCGAAACGGTTTTTATTTTGCCGAGTTTATCAGCCGCAATAACGGCGTTTTTAGAAGCCGCCACCATTCTAAAACTTGCAACAATCATCTCTCTTGCTATTACCAAAGTAACGCAAATTCCGCCCGAAACGGCAAAAAGCAAGGTGCCGTTAACTTGCGTTAACATAAGCATAAAGGCAGTAAGAACGAGCACTTTATCGGCAATAGGATCTAAAAACTTGCCAAGGTCCGTAACAAGATTGTACTTGCGCGCGATGTAACCGTCTAAAAAATCGGTAAATGCGGCAAGCGCAAATATTATTGCGGCATAAAGCAAATTATGCGAAAGATTTTCTAAATAATAAAACAAAACAAAGATGGGAATCAACGCGATTCTCGATACGGTAATTTTATTTGGTAAGTTCATTTTATCCTCCCGTAAAGGTCGTAAGCACCTGTTTTTGTTATAGTAACGCTGTAAGTTTCGCCCTGATTTACAACTTCGCCGTTTTCGGCGGTAAAAAACACCTTGCCGTCTATTTCGGGTGTCTGAAAATACGCGCGACCTTCAAAACACTGTTTTTCGTAATTTATGCCGTCGCACACCACCGAAAGCGTTTGCCCTTTATAGCGCGCAAGATTTTCTTTTGAAATTTGCTTTTGAACGGCATATAAACTTTTTACCCTGCTTGTTTTATCGCTTTGCTTAACTTGCCCTTCGAAACTATACGAGGCAGTGCCTTGCTCGCGCGAATAAGCAAAAAAACCAGCATTGCAAAAACCTGCCTTTTGTAAAAACTCCTTAAGCTCTTCAACATCCTCTATCGTTTCACCCGGGAACCCTGCAATAAAGGTAGACCTTAAAGCTATGTCGGGTACGGCTTTTTTTAATTTATTAATGAGTTCAAGGTATTTTTCGGCATTACCCCTGCGATTCATGCTTTTTAAAATTCTTTCGGATGCGTGCTGCAAAGGTATATCTAAATATTTAATAAGCTTATCGTTGGTGGCAAGTTCGTTAATTAACGCATCGTCTATCATATCGGGATAGCAGTACAGCAAGCGAACCTTTTCTATATTAGGCAAAGCGGTAAGTTTTTGAATAAGCTCTACCAAAGATTTTTTCTTATATAAATCTATTCCGTAACGCGTTACGTCTTGAGCAACTAAAATAAGCTCTGACAAATCACCCAAATTTTCAGCTTCGCTTATTAATTGCTCCATGGGTTGCGATTTATACGGCCCCCTAATTGACGGGATAAGACAGTATGCGCATCTATTATTGCAACCGTCTGCAATCTTTAAATAAGCATAGTGAGGAGAGGTGGTAAGCAACCTGTTTTGAGTATTTTCACCCTTTCCGCCACCGACATTGTTTACACGTTCGCCGCAGTAACAGCGCTTTACCGTTTGCTTAAACAAATCATAATCGAACGTTCCCAAAAACGCATCGGCTTCGGTAAGCGTATCGAACAGCTCGCCTATAAAGCGTTGCGGCAAACAGCCAGTTACTATAAGTTTTTCGAGTTTACCATTTTGTCTGTATGCGTCGCATTCGATTATGGTATCGATTGCTTCTTTGCGCGAGCTTTCTAAAAAAGCGCATGTGTTGACGACTATTATTTGTGCCTCGGATATATCGGAGGTAAGAATAAAATCGTCTTTAACGAGTGCCATAAGTTTTTCGCTGTCTACCCTGTTTTTATCACAGCCGAGCGAAATAACACCCAAAGTTTTTCTTTCGTTAAAATTAATAGTGTCCATATTGTTTTGTGTTAAAGTAATTAATTAATTTTTGTTTTACGGCAATTGCTATTTTTTTGGACGTTAGATGGGTTCGCCAAAAACTTTTTCAAAGTCTTGCGCGGTCATAAGTATCTTACGCGTTTTGTTATCGAGTGCTTCGGTTATGTATTTTTTAGCAACAAGAGAATCGACAAGTTTACCTGCTTTAGGATACCCAACCGAAAGTTTGCGTTGCAACATAGAAATACTTATAGTACCATTGGTAATAGCAATACGCATTGCCTCTTTTATATATTCGTCGTCGTTTTTAGCGTTACCTGTGTGGACTTCGCCGCTTGCCGAACTTTCGGGATCTGTCGCCATGGGTATTTCGGATTTTTGATTAATTGACTCTAACGCAAATTCATCATAAAAACATTTGTTGTGTGCTTTTACGTAATTGCATACCGCATTGACTTCTTTTCCCGATATAAACGAACCTTGAGCACGTTCAGACGTAGACATCTTGCCCAATCTGAAAAACATATCGCCCGAACCAAGGAGTTTTTCGGCGCCGGTTTCGCCCATAATAACCATTGCATCCGTTTGGCTTGACATTTTAAAGGAAATACGTGAAGTAAAGTTCGCCTTTATAGAACCATCAACGATATCCGCCGACGGACGTTGCGTTGCCAAAATCAGATGTATACCTGCGGAACGCGCCTTTGAGGCAAGGCGTCCAATTAAATTTACCATATTTTTGCGATCTTCTTGCTGAGCCATCAAATCGGCAAATTCGTCGATTATGATTAAAATGTTAAACATCTTTTTGCCGCCGGAAGCCGTAATGTACTCGTTATATTCGCCTATGTCCCTCGCTTGTATCGGATGGAAAAGTTGATACCTACGTTCCATTTCCTCCACAGCCCAAACGAGCATGGCGCATGTTTTTTTGGAATCGTAAAATATCTCGTCAAACATAAGTTCAGGCATACCTTGAAAGATAGAAAACTCTACATACTTCGGGTCTACAAGAATTATTCTTAAATCATCAGGGGAATATTTATAAATTAAACTGATGAGCAATGTATTTAAAAATACGCTCTTACCCGTACCTGTTGCGCCTGCAACTATAAGGTGCGGCATTTTTGTTATATCGTATACGATAGGTTTACCTACAAGATCTTGTCCCAAGCCAAAACACATTGTTCCGCTTTTTACCTTTTTGAATTCATCGCAAGTAAGTATGCTCTTTAATCCTACGGTAGAAAGAGTAGAGTTAGGCACCTCTATACCTATTCTCGATGTTCCCGGTATGGGGGCAATTATCCTTATTTTATCTTTTGCCTCCATCCAAAGGTTTATGTCGTCCTGTTTTTCGGTAACACGCTTCATTTGAACGGTGGGCGGAATGGCTATTTCAAACCTCGATATAGCTGGCCCTATTTTTACATCCACTATTTTTGCGTCGATATTGGGATTGTTTAATATGGATAAAATTCTATCGCAACGATCTTGCTGTTCTTGCTTAATCTTTTTAATTACTTCGGCATCAGGCTTGTAATCGTTTAAAAGATTGTACGGCGGAAATGAAAACTTGTAATTTTTAGGTATACATTCAATCGGGTTTTCAAGTTTTCTATCGTCGCTTATTGAATTCATAGTAAGCTGATACCCCGTTTTGGGCTGCTCATTTTGCACATTATTTGCGTTTCCACCAGCCTCTTGTTCGTTTTTAATCATTTCAACGGTCACTTCATCGTTTGCATTAAAATTATTTTGACCGTTTTGAGCTTGCTCTATCGGTGATTTTATATTTTCATCCCTTTTCTCTTCGTAAAAACCACCGCGAGTGCGCTCCTCTGTATGCAAATCACCGTTATAACGAGAATTATCGCCTTGATTATACGGCGTATTGTCCCTTTGTGAACCATTTAAGCTACTCATATTTGAACGCGCGCCCCTATTAAACGAACTTTCGTTACTCTCGGAATTGTTATCGGAAGAATAGGAGTCGTTATCAAATTGGTGAGAATTCATTCCTCTCGCTCTATTTGCGGCATCGCGTTCACGCTCGGCTTTGCTAAGCTTGCGTAAAATATCAGACTTACCGGCTTTTTCATCGGTAAATTCGTCGTTATCGGCGGTTGCGTTTGTTGAATATCCGTCGTCTGAGCGACCGTATCGTTCACTATTACGACCATCTACATATTCGCGTCCGCCAAATCTGCCGTTCTCTTGTTCATTTTGTTTTTCGTTAAAACGTTCTGCCGCATAGCCGTTACGATTATTGTAATTGCCGCGATTATTAAAGTTTTCTCTACTACCGTAGCCGCCGTTGCCGCCTTCTTCGTCGTTATCCTTCCTTACGTTATTTCCTTGACGATTACCATTAAAAATATCACCGAAAGTATCGGCAAAGGACTCGCGCGACTTTATTTCATCTTCACGATTAATATTTCTTTCACCGGGGTAAGCGCCGCGGTTATCCCTTTCAAAATCGCCGCTACCGCGCTCAAAAACATGATTATTGTTTGTTTCGCCGCGACCGACATTTTCAAAACGGTTTGAGTTTGCAAAAGAGCGATCGCGAGGAGAAGCATTATCATCGGGCATAACAAACCTATCGGTGTTATAATCGTTGCTTGAAAAACGATCAAATCCGCCTTGCATACGATCGCCCGAGTTTTGCTCTTGGTTTGAATTGCCGTAATTGCGACCGCTTGCACGATCAAAAGAGTTTATTCGTTCGCGCTCCCTTCCGCCATCGTTTACGACGTAAATATCCTTTTCGGGTTCGGATAAATCTATGTGCATGTCGGTTTCTCTACCGGAGTTAATCAATACGCCCTCGTCGTACTTATTACCCATTGGCGAATCAACTTTAAAGCCCTTTATAGGATAGGGACTTTTAATATATTCGATTTTTTCACGTAAGTCGTCATCGTACTGCTTTTGATATGATTGAGAAGTATTTATACCTCCCTTATCGGATACAAAAGATTTATGATTATCGCCGAATAAAAGGTTAAGACTGTATTCTTTGTCCTTATCTTTGCCGCGCTTGGTATTTTTTTCATCGCGCATTTTAAAAGAACTGTTATTAAGCGGAAAACCTGCGCCAAACGGCGAATCGCTAAAAGAATTATTTGTATTTTCGTTCGTGTTGTTGTTAGCGTTATTTGTATTTACAGATAAATTCTCGCCGTCATCGGACATTTGCGAGTTGTTATTTTTTTCCTTCTTTTGCTTTTTGGGTTCACGCACGGTTTTTTGTTTATCGCCGTTTTTTAATTTAATTTGCTCAACGGCGTTTTTCAGCGGCGTACGGAAAAGCACAAGCGTTATTGCCAACAAACAAAAACCGCAAAAAATATAATTGCCTATTACCGTAAATAATGAGTTAAAGGGGTATGTTATAATGCCAAAAAGAACGCCGCCCGGTGTGCTTTGAGAAAGCGAAAGGCCGCCACGGTAACACGCATCTATATATTCGCCAAAAGTAAGCGCGCCTAAATTTGTAAACGCGGTGTGAATAATGCTTACTATAAACACCGTGTAAAGCAATAAATACACGGCAATAGCCTTTAACGGACGATTTGTAACTTTAAAGCCGATTACAGCTTTAACCCCGAAGTAACACAGTAAAATGAGTATAGGAAAAGAAAGGTAGCCGAAAACGCCAAGCAAAAATTGCCTAACGATCAACCCCAAATCGCTAAAAACGGCATCTCCGGTTATAAGACAAACCAACGCAAGAACACAAAACAGCGCAAGAGCCATACCGAACAACTCGGCGGAAAAATAATTTTTAATAGACGATTTCTTTTCCTCTGCCAAAACGACACCTCTAATAGGCACCACCGCACGCGTTATAAAAGCCTACCGATCGCGGCAAACCGCCGCAAAATAAGCGGTCACGCCAATTAGCGTTTTAACGCTTAGCGCCTACATAATTTATAGTTTATATATAGTATAACATTTATTGAGCGTTAAGGCAAATTTTTTAAAGGTTTTTTTTAGCTATTTTTGGCGAAAATATTTTTCACAAAAAATACAAACTTACGTAACACCCGGAGCTGTTTTTGTAGTATGCACGCTTTTAACCGTTTTTTATTTATACAAAAAGTCCCTTTAAAAGCATGGTGCTTTTAAAAGGGCCTTGTGTTGTTTTTAAGTTGAGTTAAGGGGTTTTTACCCAAAAAGTTAGGCTATAGCACCGTTAACGGCACTTTGACATTATTTTTTATTAGAAAGCTTGTTTAAAACTTCTTCACTCTTTTGAGCAACTTTTTTAAGCGCGCCGTCTTCAAAAGGCGAATTTATTTTAGCTTCTTTTAACATATCGGTAAAGAACATTTGACCGCCATGCGATGTAAAACGGAAATATCTTGCGAAAGCATCGTCGTAATTTTCGAGCGAATCGAATAAAAACTGAAGTGCGTCGGACTGAGCCAAACAGTAATCTATATAATAAAACGGAGATTCGTAAATGTGCATTTGATATTGCCAACGCGTACCTTTTTCAAAATAGCGCATACCCTTTGTATTTAAATAAGGTCTGAACTGTGCCTCTAACTTATTCCATTCGGCATTACGTTCTGCAGGCGTTAATTCGGGATGTTCATACACAACGTGTTGGAAAGCATCTACAATACTACCATAGGTTAAGAAGGAAAGGTTATCGAATAGATGTTTAAATTTATAATCGTTTGCACGCTCGCCAAAAAATTTATCCATAAACTTCCAACAAAAACACTCCATACTCATAGAATGTGTTTCTGCGGTTTCCATACCCAAAGCAGCCTCGGGATCGTGCTCGTTTTTAAAAGACAAATAGCTTGCAAAAGCGTGACCTGCTTCATGTGTTAATACATCTACATCGCCCGACGTGCCGTTAAAGTTAGCTAAAATGAAAGGTTGCTTGAATTTTGGAAACTCCGTGCAGCAACCGCCGCCCCATTTGCCCTCGCGCGACATTACGTCAAAAGCGTCGTTTTCAATCATCATATCAATAAACTTGCCTGTTTCTTCACTCATTTCGTGATACATTTCGCGTCCGGCTTTAAAAATACCCTCTGCGTCTAACACGGGAGCGGGATCGCCCTCTTTAAAACAAACGCCGTAATCGTATAATTTCATATCGTCAATGCCCATTTGTTTTGCACGTTCTGTACGTATGCGCGAAACGACGGGAACTATATCCTTTAAAACGTTTTCACGGAATTTTTCTACCATTTGCCTATCGTAACACAATCTGCCCATACGATAATAGCCTAATTCCACATAGTTTTTGTACCCCATTTTTTTAGCCATACGATCGCGAACTTTAACTAAACGGTCGTAAGTGCCGTCGAGTATTTCGGAGTTTTCTTCAAAAACTTTGCCTAACGCATCGAAGGCAAGGCGGCGAGTTTCTCTATCACCATCTTCCATATATCTACGCAAAAGCGACAACGGAAGTTTTTCTCCTTTAAAATCGACGGTAAACTCACTCATAAACTGCGCATATTCGTTTACGATAGCACTTTCTTCTTGCAGCTCCGGAATAATACGTTCGTCAAGCGATTTAAGCGAAACTTCGTAACCTTTGTACACAGGGGCAGGCAATGCCTTTTTAACTTCTTCGGCAAAAGGAGTATTCATCATTGCGGTAATATACTCTATTTGCACACCGGAAAGCATAGGCATGTTTTGCTCGTAGTATTCCTTTTCGTTTTTATAAAATTCGTCTTTAGTATTGCATGCCCAACGCATATGCGAAAGAGAACCTTGTGTGTTTAAATCCTCCATTTCGGTAAGCAAACGTTTGCGTGCCGCTAATACGTCTTCAGCCGAATTTGCGTTTTTAATATCTTCTATGGCTTGCTTGTATGCCTTTTGAGCATCTTCTATCTTATACCTTTTGTACGGTAAATCGCATACTTTCATTTATAATATCCTCCTATTAAAAAAAAGAGCAAACGCTACCTAAAAGCGTCGCCCTTATAT
>CAZPFZ010000054.1:0-8204 GCA_964585955.1 uncultured Acidiphilium sp. | reverse complement strand
GGATAAGGTGGCGGAGGAAACTACTGATTTTTTTACGATTGTTTCGTATGTTTCACCGCTGATAAGCATTTTTGCCGCACGAATTCTGTCGAGCATGGAGTCAAGCTCGCGATAGGTGCATAAATCGCTAAAAAAAGCTTTACAGTCTTCAACGGTTTTTAGTTTTAAAATAACTTGATATAATTCGTCGTATGTTTTTTCGTTGGAATTTTCCATGTTATACTTCTTCCTCTTTTTGAGCACTCGATAAAAAATTCTTTAATGTTTGCGTTTTAGGTAAAGAGAACAACTCGTCGGGAGTGCCCTCTTCTACAATTACGCCTTCGGACATAAAAAATACTTTATCGGATACTTTTTTTGCAAAATTCATATCGTGCGTTACGATCAAAATGGTTCTCCCCTCATCTTTAAGCCGACGTATAAGTTTTACAATTTCATCGGATAAACGCGGATCTAACGCAGAGGTGGGTTCATCAAAACATAAAACTTTGGGGCTTAACATAAGCGCACGAGCTATAGCTACGCGTTGTTGCTGACCACCAGATAGTACACAAGGATACATATTTTTGCGATCTTCTAACCCGACCTGTTTTATTATGTTATCGGCTTTTTCTTCCAATGCTTTTAAAGAATTGGTAAAAAAGCTTTCTTTTACGGCTGATTTTTCAGCCTTTTTTTTTGCTTTATATTCGCTTTTTAATTTTATTTTTGAAGCAAGAGTTATATTTTCGTAAACGGTGTATTGCGGAAATAAATTAAATGACTGAAAGACCAAACCAAAATCGGAGCGCATATCGGCAAGTTCTTTATCGGTATATTTTGTTTTAGCGGACGCTTCAAAAATTTTTTTACCGTTAAGCGTTACCCTTCCGCCATCGGGTATTTCTAAAAAATTCAAACACCTTAACAGCGTTGTTTTGCCCGTACCAGAAGAACCTATAAATGTAACGATATCGCCTTGATTTGCATTAAACGAAACGCCGTTTAACACTTTTGTTTTAGAAAAGTTCTTTGTTAAGTTTTGCACTTGCAATTCGTTCATATTACACCTTAAAATAAGACAGTTGCTTTTCGGCTTTATTAAGTACGATGGTAAGGATACCTACAAACAATAAATAGAATATTCCGCTGTAAAAAAGCGGCCAAATTATGCCTTTTGAAACATAACGGTTAAATGCCATAAATAATATTTCTTCTACGGCGATCACCCTTGCAAGAGAGGTATCTTTAACAAGCGTTATAATTTCGTTGCTCATAGAAGGAATTATACGTTTTATTACTTGTAATAATATTACTTTGAAAAATATTTGAATTTTGGTTAAGCCCAAAACCTTTCCGGCTTCGTATTGCCCTGCGCTTACGCTTTGAATACCGCCACGGTATATTTCGGAAAAATAGCAAGCATAGTTAATTACAAACGCTACAACGGTTGCAGCTGTGCATTGCATACCACTCCAGCCAAACAATAAACCGGGCGCGTAAAACACAACCATAACCTGAAGCATTAGCGGCGTTCCGCGGATTATCCACACAATGCCCTTTACCGTATACGAAAGCGGTTTAAAAGAGGACATACTGCAAAATGCCACAATTAACCCGAGAGGTAGCGAAAAAACAAGGGTGAGCAAGAAAATCAAGCAAGTATTGCCAAAGCCCGACAAGAGCGTTAATGTTACTTGCAACATAAATTAGCGAACATCCTCGGTGAGTTGGTTTTCTATACCGTATTTTTCAGCTAACTGTTTTATTGTTCCGTCCATTTTATATTCAGCTAATTTTTCGTTTATTCTCCAAAGCAATGCGGAATCGGATTTGCGAACAGCTGCGGCAAAATATTCGGGTGTAAAACCTATATCCTTCATGACCAATTTGCCATAATATGAAGTGCCCTCTGCGGTTAATTTTTTAGCAAGAGAATAATCTACGACGGCTAAATCTGATTGATTGCCGAAAACGTCGGTTACGGCGGCGTTTTGGTTGATAAGCTTTCTTACGTCTTTTGCGTTTTTATCTTCTACCGCAGATTGAGCTGCCGAACCGCCTTCAACAGCAATAACCTTACCTGCTAAATCTTCTAATTTATTAACAGTATCGGCTTTTGTTGCATCTATAACAATTACTTGACGGTTAACAAGATATGAGTTTGTTAGCAATAAGTTGCTTAAAAGTTCGTCGGTAACGGTCATACCGTTCCAAATTACGTCAATGGTGCCTGCGTTTAAGGTAACTATTTTTGTTTCCCAATCTATTTCTTTAAACTCGACATTGTAACCGAGTTGATTAAAAACCTTTTTTGCAAGTTCGGCATCGAAACCTACCCATTCGCCGTTTTCAAGATAATCCATAGGTTTATAATCGGTTACGCCGATTACTAAAGTATCGCCCTCTTTTACAGTTTTTTCCTGCTTGCAAGCAGAAAAATTAAAACAAACAATGCATATGAGCGAACAAGCAATAATAAATGTTAAAAGTTTTTTCATTGGAGTTTTCCTCGCATAAGTCAAATTACTTTAGCCAACTAAAGTATGTCCATTATACTTTATTGCGCTAAAGTTGTAAAGTGTTTTACTGCCTTTTTTTGAAAAAACTAAAAAAAATTTCAATTTATTTTTTCACGCTTATTTTTTTGCTTGTATTTTTTTTATTAAATTAAAGAATTTTTACAAACTCAACGAGTTTTTCGGCTATTACTCGCGCGCCGTTATCGTTTGGATGCAAGCCGTCGGGCATGTAATTTTGTTGAATAACGGGCACCGCAGGCTGTATACCGCTTGACGACCATAAGTCGAGCACAGGCAACGAATAATATTCGGCTACCTCTTTTTCGGCAGCGACGTAACGCGATAGAGGTTCACACCTTACACCTCTTTCGTTTACCGTATAGTTTTCGGTAAGGCGATGTAACGGAGTGAGTACGACTATTTTTGATAAAGGATATTTTTCTATAAGTTTTTTGTATAAAACATGTAATGCACCGTAAAAGGTATCGTCTGTTTGGTCGTCAAAACTGCCTAACGGAGCATCGCCGTGACCAAAATCGTTTGTTCCGCCAAATACCACTACCAAGTGCATTCCGTCGGGCATTCTATCGGCTCTCTCTATAAAATTTTCTTCAAAGGGTGGCTCGCAAAACTTTTCCTTTTGTTTTGCAATGCGTGTGACGCTAACTCCGTAATTATAAGCTTTGCACCCCGTTAAACCCTCAAAAACGCTTACGTAGCAATTTTCATAAGAACTTACCCCAACACCTTCGGTTATGCTATCACCTAAAAACACTACATTTTTTCCTTTTATTTCCATAACAGTTAAATCCTCCGCCAAGAAAGTTATTCTTTTTTATTATTGAAAGATATTGCATGCAAGCTTGCCCTTCGACGATATATTAATAACCTCGCAACTATTATATCAATAACTACAAAAAAAACAAAGCTATTTTAGCAAAAATTACAAATAAAATATACTACAAATTTTACAATACAAGAAGTTGAAGCCTTGCTTGCAAGGGTTTACAACTTCGCAGTATTTCAAACTAAGAAGTGCAAAAACGAAAGTTATAGAATTGTTTATTCTTGAAGCTAAAGCTTTTTTGGCAACATCGGCATTGCCGCCGGTAATGAAAACGCATAATGCGTTTTTTATTTGTAATAGCTGTACTGTTACGTTGACAATGTTTTTTTTAAATGATATAATTAACACGCTTATTTGCGGCGTATCACCTTTTTGTTTGCGCCGCTTTGGCATATTTATATGCAAGGTGTTTACAAATGAAGATTTGGGAATTAATAAAAACAGCCATATATTTAATAACGGGAACGGCAATTATTATTTTTAGCGACAACGTTATGCCGTATATTTCATTTTTTGTAGGCAGTATTATGGTTGTTTACGCTGTTGAAAACATAATTTTAACAGCTATGCACAAAACATTTTTTTATGAAGAAGGCGAACTGTTTGAAGGAGTTATTTTGTTACTTTTTGCATTTATTTTGCTGTTTGCAGGTAACGAAAATATTGAAAAAATTTGCACAGTTTGGGCTGTTTGGTCTATTTTAAGAGAAACAAAAGATTTTAAAGACAGTTTACACAAAGTTTTATACAGACATTCTAAACCGGTTAATGTAATACATTGCGCAGAGTCTGCTTTTGTTATTTATTTATCCACCGTTATGCTTTTAACACCATCGCTCGAACATGCGCATACGCACGTTATTTTATTAGGTATTGAGCTAATACTTGAAGTTTTATTCCCCATAGCGGACGAAATTTTGTTAAAAATTTCGGCAACGAGAGAGCAAGTAAAAAACCATGTTATAAATTCACACATAACCAAAGAAGGTATTGCAAATTCCGACTTGGAAGGCGATCCTTCGCTCAATTGTGCTCATAAACACGTTTAGTCACCCTTGCAAAACAACAATAAGCAAACGCTTTAAGGAAAAAAATAATGAATTACGACAAAAAAATTTCTAAACTTTTTTCTATATTGTCCTCAAAAGAATATATATCTAAAATTAAACCAAATTCTATAGAGCCCGATTATACGCACAGCTTTGGACCTTTAAGAACAACTTTTTGTTTATCGACTCTTGCATCGGCATTTGCGGATCTTTATCTTTCGACAGGACAATCATCTCAATTGTTATCTATTTCAGCCAAACAAGTAGTTTATCATTCGGGATTAGAAAACAATTACCCTTTTTTTAAAGCAACGCCGGGCGACAGATTAGTCGGTTTTAATTTTAGACTTAACGCTTACATAGACTATTTAAAAATAACTAATGACGACGATTTTTGGAATAAATTTGCGCAAACAGCAGAAGATGTTGCTTTTTCTAACTTTTCACAGCTTTTGACAGACGATATCTCTGAAAATGTAGGCGTCTTTTATCAAAAGGCAAGTTTACTGTTTTCACTTTCTAAACAAATAAATAAAAGCAAATACCGCGATGATATAATAAAAATAACCGAAAAAATCTCGCAAACGATACTACAAAGCCAAAAACCACAAGACAATGTGTTTTATGTAATATTGACGGCAATGGGATTGTTGTACGCAAGCAACGCATGCACACACGCACTTAATGCTGCCGAAGATTTGGCGGGTTTTCTTATAAAAAGGAACAATAATTTAAACTATTCGTTCAGCAACGATATGAAAGATACAGCAAACCCCGCAACCACGGCGCTTGCATTTAAGTTTTTTACCGAACTTTATACAAAAACGTGTAATACAAAATATAGATATTATGCAAGGCGCGTTTGGTTTAACGCGATGCAATTTTGCCAACGCGAAAAGGGCGAAGTGGGATTAGATTACGCACCTACACGCGAAAACGGCGGTATTTTACAAGTAAAACAATACGAAAGTCCCTATTTACTCCCCCTTTACGCTTTAGGACTTTGCACCTATGTAAAAAACAAAAAACTCTTTGAAGAGGAAGAAAGTGAAGTTAAAAAGGATTTAATGGGGCGATACGTTATAGGCGATAAAATATTTGCAAAAGACGAAAGCGGTTTTTTCGGGAACGATTTAATAGAAATTCCCTCGCTTACTTCTTTTGATAAACAAACCGCCTTACAATTAAAATTAAAAATTTTATTCTAAAAGCAAGATTTAAGGTATATATTTTTTTTCAAGTTAAAAGCGGCTTTAATGCAGTTATGCAAAAGCCGCTTTTTGTTGTAAATATTATTAAAAATAGCCGATAATCGACCTATAGCCTAACTTTTTAATCGATATCTATTTTTTCAAAAACCATATTTTGTTTTAAAAAACGAATTTTTTCAAGTTTTTCGGGGGTATCTATCGTCCAACGAATAACGGGTAATTTTGTTTTAAAAGGTAAGTCCGAAATGACGTAATTTATAAAATCAGGTTTAACGAGAAAGTTTAGTGGCAAGTATTTTACCACGAGGTATTTATACCAAGGCAAACCGATTTTATCGCAATTGCCAAGTTGCCCCCTTATAATTTGCGGTCTTAATTTTTTTATTCTGAGCATAACGGTAGGATCAAAAGACTGCACTACATATTCGCCTTTATACCCGTCAAGCATTTCTACTACCTGTTTTTCTATACCGCATTTGCCGCTTTTTTGCTGTTTTATTTCTATAAGAAGCGGGACTCGACCGTCAATAAAATTTAAAAATTCGTCAAAACGCATAATTGTATCTGACGTGTCCAAAAGTTTTAAATCTTTTATTTGGTCGTATGTTTTATCTCTTATATCACCATCCATACCTGTAACACGCTTTAAATTATCGTCGTGGAAGCAGACTACAACTTTATCGGAGGTTAACTGAACATCCATTTCTATAGGATAACCTTTTTCTATTGCGCGAGCATAAGCCGTTTTGCTGTTTTCAGCAGCGCCTTCTCCGTGCAAGCCCCTATGCGCTACAGGCTTTGTAAGAACCCAGCTTTCTTTATTCAATCTACTTTTCATGATTATTATTCCTTTTTGCTATTAAAACTACCTTTTATTATACACAAAAAATAAACTTCTTGCAAGCGGTTGCCGCTTAGTTATTGCAAGTGCTTGATTATTTTTACAAATAATGTTACAATATATACAACAAAAACATTTTTACAGGTTGCAAAGCAATCGCACTTAACTAAAAAAATTTAAGAGAATTATATGGCAAGAACTAAAAAAGAAAATATTCGCAACTTTTGCATTATAGCGCATATCGACCACGGAAAATCAACTTTGGCGGATAGACTTATGGAAATGACAGGTCAAGTTAGCCAACGCGATATGGAAGAACAACTGCTTGATTCGATGGACCTAGAAAGAGAAAGAGGCATAACCATTAAATTAACGCCCGTTACCATGTTTTACACGGCAAAAAACGGTGAAGAATATAAACTAAACCTTATTGACACACCGGGACATGTGGACTTTTCGTATGAAGTTTCGCGTTCGCTTGCCGCATGCGAAGGCGCGGTATTAATTGTTGACGCCACGCAAGGAATTGAAGCCCAAACACTTGCAAACTGCTACCTTGCATTAGATAACGACCTTGAAATTTTGCCCGTTATAAATAAAATTGATCTTGCAAGCGCGCGTCCTGACGAAACCGCACAAGAAATTGAGGATGTTATTGGATTGGACGCTTCGGATGCACCGAGAATTTCGGCAAAAAACGGCATAAACATAGAAGACGTACTTGAAAATATAGTAAAATACGTGCCGGCACCCGAGGGTGATGACGAGGCACCGCTAAAAGCATTAATTTTTGATTCTTACTATGATAACTTTAAAGGTGTTATTTGTTTTGTTAGAATTAAAGACGGTTCGGTTGCACCCGGCGATAAAATTAGAACATATATGTCCGATAAACAGTTTGAAGTAACCGAAGTTGGCACCTTTAACCCCAAGTTAACACCAAAAACAAGGCTTTATTCGGGCGATGTTGGATATATTGCGGCGAGCATAAAAAGCGTTGAGGATACAAATGTTGGCGATACAATAACACTTGTTGATAACCCTGCACCTGAACCGCTGCCAGGCTACAAAAAAGCATTGCCCGTGGTTTTTTCGGGCATATATCCGCTTGATGGTTCTAAATTTAACGATTTAAAAGAAGCTCTTTTAAAATTAAAACTAAACGATGCGGCGCTTTCGTTTGAACCGGATAATTCTATGGCGTTAGGCTTTGGTTTTAGATGCGGATTTTTAGGGCTTTTGCATATGGAAATTGTTCAACAACGAATTGAACGCGAGTTCGATTTGGATATTATAACAACTACACCGGGTGTTTCGTACAACGTATACAAACAAAACGGACAAATGGTTGTTGTAAACAATCCATCCAAACTACCCGACCCATCTGAAATCGAATACATTGAAGAACCCGTTATAAAGGCATATATTTACAGTCCGCCCGATTATATAGGTGCGATTATGGATCTTTGCGTTGAAAAACGCGGAGAAATGATCACAATGGACTATATTGATACCAAGCGCGTATGTTTGCAATACAAACTGCCGCTAAATGAAATTATTTTTGACTTTTTTGATAGTTTAAAATCTCGCACGCGCGGTTATGCTTCGTTGGATTATGAAATTTCGGGCTACCAAACGAGCGAGCTTGTTAAGCTTGATATGTATTTGAACGGCGAAATATGCGATGCACTTTCGATTATTGTTCATAAAGACAAAGCATATGCGCGCGGCAGAGCTATTGCCGAAAAACTTAAA
>CAZPFZ010000053.1:0-8335 GCA_964585955.1 uncultured Acidiphilium sp. | reverse complement strand
CAACAAGCAATGATTTTCCAAAATAATACTCGTTTTTATATTGGTACGCCTTAGAATTATTTGGATGGTAATAATACAATGGTTCCACCAACATTTCAGCGTATTTATGCGTGCGATAGTCACATGTATATAAGAACGGCAAAAGTTTATGCCTTAACCGCATTTGTTCTTCCGCTAAAGCCCCTGTTCCGTTTAAATACGCCCAAGGTTCTTTGGTTACAGTAGGCATAGCTGTACAATGATAGCGGTTTATCGGAGAAAATACCCCATATTGAACATGCCGCAAATATAATTCACCATCATGAAAACCAAAATGATGCCCACCTATATCATGACTCCACCACCCGTAACCTACGTTACTTGACGTGGCTGTAAAATATGGCAAGAAGTTTAATGTGGCCCAAGAAATAGCGGTATCGCCTGAAAAACCCAGCGGATATCTATGCGAACCGACGCCGGCATATCTTGATAAAATGAGAGGATCTGCTTTATCCTTAGCGTTATCTAGATAATGATAGTGATTAAGAGCCCAAAGAGGGTCTATTCCGAGTTTGCCCGCGCATTTACCCTGTTGCCAATCGATCCACCAAAAGTCTACACCGTCTTTTTCATAAGGCTTATGCAAAACCGAAAAATAAGCGTTTGTAAATGTGGGATCAAAAATATCAAAGGGAATTTTTTCACCGGATTCGTAATCAATTCCAACAGCTTTTGCCATATCGGTATATGAATCTTCAAACCAACGAACACCGTCGGCGGGATGCAAATTCAAAGTAATTTTTAAATTTTTTGATTTTATTGCCTTTAAAAATTCTTTATAGTCAACAAATAAATTTTTATTCCAAGAATAGCCCGTCCAGCCGTTATTGCCTCCGTAAAAATCGGTATTTTTTCCGCTTTCGGTAATTTTTTTCTGTTCATCTAAATGATTTGAATAATGCCAATCCATATCAATTGTGGCAACACAAAGAGGAATATTATGTTCTTCAAAACGATGCAAAAGGGTTAAATACTCTTCATCTGTATATTCTCTATATCTGCTCCACCAATTACCCAATGCATATCTGGGCACGAGCGGCATTTCTCCGCAAATTTGATATAACGCCTTTACCGCACCCTTATAATCTTTTCCAAACGCAAAAATATATTCATCTGAGCCGTCTGCATAAATTTTTGCTATTTCGCCGTTTTGCAAAAGCGATTCAACATTAGAATCGTCATATACGGCAATTCCGTTCTTTGAACATACGCCATTTTCTAAAACTATTTTTTTACCGTCACAATATTCGCCATCGCAACGATCTAAAGTTCTATATGTCCCTTTTAAATTCTCATCGTTATTAAGTTTTACCTCGCTTCCGTCAATTATCGCAAAACAATCATCTCTTTTTTCTTTTATAACCAATTTAACACTGTTAGTTTGAACTATTAATTGGTTATCTCCTTTTTGTATGGTATATTTTTGAGGCTGTGCATTACGAAACCAAACGGTTAAAGTAGCATCATCTCTAAAAATTAAATTCTTACTTTTTTCAAGACGAAAAAGCCTATCACTTAAAATGGTTATACGGTAATCTTTCCAAAATACAATATTTTTTTCATTGGCTTTGGGGTAAGTTATTGCAATTAGATGTTTATTAAGCATTGTTAATTTCCTCGATCAATTATTTGTATATTCTTCATTTATAAACGCAAATTTGCGTTTTGCTCTATAAAAAGTATTAAGCGAATTAAACCCGCAATCTAAAGCCACCCTTGTTACGCATATATTTTTTGAATCACTGTACCCTATTTTCTCGTACACGGCAGCAATCCGTAATCTACCAAGGTAATCGTTAAAACGCATTCCAGTATATTTGTTAAACAGTGACGAAAGATAGTTTTCGGAGTAGCCAAATATTTTAGCAAGTTTCTTTACTGTTATATCTTCGGTGTAATGTTTTTCAAGATACTTTAAAATGTCAATTACTACGCGCTCACACACGTTTTCATCTATATTATAAAGCGGATACATCTGAGCGAGCGTCCCAAATAAACTTGCAGCAAAACCATATTTTTGACATAAATTCATTTGGGAAAAATAATTTATGCATTCTTGCACGTAATTAAATAATTTCTCAGTTTTTTCTCCGTTTTTAGCTAAAATATAATTAAATGTCTTGCCTTTAAATTCATCATCAAAATGCTTGCGATAATCTCGACCGATAACAATTGAAAAACAACGATTTTTTTCTATTTTTAAAACAGAATGAACCACAAATCCGGGAATAAATAAAATTTCACCCGTTTTTACCACGTATTCCAAGCCGTCAAGCAAAACGTGAAAACTACCTTCTGCAACAAAAATAAACTCCCAACTTGCGTGAAAATGTGGTCTCACAAACAAATCGTTCATTTCAGCACACCTAAAATATTCAACGTCGTCAGAAAACTCTTCATATATCTCATTTATATTCATTTTTTTTATATTTTTCATTTGTCATCCTCTAATAATTATTATACCTAAGCAAACATTGCACGTCAACTCTTTTTTTAATATATTATTGTCAAAAACTACAATACTTTAACCCTTTACTAAATAAAAAAACAAGGGGCACTTCAAAAGTAAAACACCTTGCATAAACTGATTTATATTTAAGTTGCGCAAAAACAAAAAATCCAAGCCGTAAAGACTTGGATTTTTTTGGCGGAAACGGAGAGATTCGAACTCTCGTACGCCGGGAAGGCGTAACCGCATTTCGAGTGCGGCTCGTTGCGACCACTTCGATACGTTTCCATATTGCAGAGCAACAGACCAAGCAGCCGCCCAAAACAATTTTATTTATTATATCACTTTTTTTTTGTTTTGTTAACTATTTTTAGTGCATTTATAAAAAAATGTTTGCGATTTTTACAAATAAACGACATAATTGCCGCTACAAACTGTATTTGTATCCTTTAAAAAAACATACAAAAATACCTATTTAATAAAATTTGTTATTAAACAAAACGCGACTTTATCATTTTTCTGACAAAATCACGTTTTTTCTTAAAGTTTTTTATATGCTTTAAAATAAAAAACTTATTTTTTCTTTTTAAAAACGTACTTAAGCTCAAGCATGCCGTTCTTTAATGTGCGTTGTTCTCCTGTGAATTCAAATGTGTAATTTTCAAAAAAAGCTATTGCGTTTTCATTTACAGAAAGTACACTTACATAAACACGGTTAATGCTCGTCATTTGCTTGATCGCAAACTCCATAAGTTTTGTACCCACCCCTTGACGTTGTCTATCAGGTCTAACGTATAAATGAGTGATTTCACATCTTTCTTTATCGATAGTAACAAATCCGATAACATTATTTTTATCATATGCTAAAAAGGATATCCTATCTGCATTATTATCTTTCCTTAAAATATTTAATGTTTTTTCGGAGGTGAAATTTGTCAAATACTCTTCAGAAAAGAAATTAGAATGTGCATATTTCCAGCTTTGAGCGTAACATTCGGCGGCGTCAGTAATATTTTTTTCGCTTATTTCTACAATATACATAAAATCTCCGATGCGAATAATTTTTCTATATAAGTTATTATAACAATTTTACTAAAAAATGTCAACGTTTTTAAAACAAGTTACACACTACTTTTTTAGTTAAGCGAAACATCGCATAATTTATCGTATTTTTCAAGGGCTGCACTTTTAATTTCATCAGTTAATAAACCAAAATCAAAAGTTTCCTCGGCTATTTTTTTTGCTAAAAAAACAGAAGATGCACTATATTTTAGCGCGCCGAGTTCACTTGAAACAGCCCCGCTTTGACGAGTACCCATAAAATCTCCGCTACCGCGCATTTTAAAGTCAGCTTCGGCAATTTTGAAGCCATCGTCGCTTTTACAAAGCGTTTGTAAACGCTCGGTTGCATCTGGATTATCTGTAGATGAAAGCAAAAAACAGTAACTTTTTTGCACGCCACGCCCCACTCTGCCTCGTAATTGATGTAATTGAGCTAAGCCAAAACGATCTGCATTATAAATAACCATAATTGTAGCGGAGGGCACATCTATACCTACCTCTATAACTGTTGTTGAAACAAGCGCCATACAATCACCGTTTTTAAAGTTATCCATAATTTCGTTTTTTTCTTTTTCTTTCATTTTGCCGTGAAGCAAACATATTTTTACTTGTGGCATTTTTTCGACCAAGTCCTTATAAAGTTCGGTCACACTCATTATTTCCCCTTCTAAATCCTCTTCTATTTTCGGGGCGACAAAATAAACCTTTTTGCCTTGATTAATTTCTGATGCAATAAATTTGTACATACCGTCGTATTTTGTCGGCGGAACAATATTTGTTTGAACGCTTTCCCTATCTGACGGCTTTTCGGTTATTTCAGTAATATCTAAATCACCATAAAAAATTAAAGAGAGAGTTCTCGGAATAGGTGTAGCGCTCATAACGAGCAAATCGGGCGCAGTACCTTTTGATATAAGCGATGTTCTTTGAGCAACACCAAACCTATGCTGTTCATCACAAACACAAAGAGCTAAATTTTTAAACTCTACATTTTTTTGTAAAATTGCATGCGTACCTACTATTAAATCGATATTTCCACTTTTTAGCCTACTTTTTACAGCGCTTTTTTCTTTAACGGAAAGCATCCCCGACAACAATTCAACTTTAAATTCAGGAAAAATCTTTTTTGCTAAATTGTAATTTTGTAATGCTAAAACTTCAGTAGGTGCAAGCATTGCTGCTTGATAACCTGATTTTAGCGCAGCATACAAAGCACATAAAGCAACAGCGGTTTTTCCACATCCTACATCTCCTTGCATTAATCTATTCATTACATGCGGACTATTCATATCGGTAAATATCTCGTTGACTGCCTTTTTTTGTCCGCTTGTAAAATCAAAACCAAACCGCTTTGAAAACTCGTTAATTTCTATAGCTTTTGTAGAATATCGGTTTATTCTAACTTGTTGTTTATCTCCTTTTATAATTTTAAAAGCAGCTATAAGTAAGAAAAATTCCTCAACCGCAATGCGGTCGCTTGCCTGATCTATTTCTTCAAACGAAACAGGAGAATGAATCTGTTTAAAAGCCGAAAATAAATTAGCAAGAGAATATTTTTTTTCAAGTTGATAAGGAATTAAGCTTTTAGGACGACTTTTTTCTATTGCGTCGAGAATAACCGACTGCATAGTTCGTTGAAAAAAACTTTCAGGTAAAGTATATACGGGCAAAATTCCTTTTAAATATTGATTTTTATCGGCTTTTTCAAATGTTGGATTAATCATTGATACTCTACCGAATTTACTTTGTATACGTCCGTAAAACAAATATTCACAACCTTGTGTAAGTTTTTGCATTACATATGGTTGATTAAACCAAATCACGTCAAAAATTTCTCCATTTTGAGCGCAAACGGCTTTTACACAACGCATTTTTCTTGTAGACAAAAAGCTTTCGGGCAAGGAAATAAGCTTTGCTTTTGTAAAAACATATTCATATGCATAAGCATTTTTTAAAGGCGTAAGACGTGTAAGATCTAAATATTTGCGCGGAAAACGCTTTATTAGCTGATCTACAGAATATATACCATTTTTATTAAGTTCTTGAATACGTTTATCGGATAAACCTTTAACAAATTTAAGTTCCATTGCAGTAAAACCTTTTATTTAAAAAATTGCGTCGCTTTTGCGACGCAATCAAATTATTCCAGCGATACGATATAGTAATAAATATCCTGCCCGCCGTAGTATATTTCAACGTCACAATCGGGATATTTTTCAGACACTTTTTGTTGTAATTCTTGCGCGTCTTTTTCATTAACTTCTTTACCATAATATAAGTTAATAAGCGCGTGCGCGCTATCCTTCATTTTATCAATGAGTTTTAAAGTGGCATCTTCTATAGTGTTTGACTTAGTTAAAACCCTTTTGCTGTTTAAGCCTATAATATCACCCTTTTTTAAACTGAAACCATCTATGCGAGTAGTTCTTACAGCGTAAGTAACTTGCCCCGTTATTACGTTTTCTATTTCGTGATACATATTCAGCAAATTGTTTTCGGGCGTTTCTTCAGGATTAAACGCTAAAGCTGCGGCAAAACCTTGCGGTATGTTTTTGGTAGGTACAACGTAGATTTTTTTGCCTTCTACCAAAGATTTTGCTTGCTCCGCAGCAAGAATAATATTACTGTTGTTGGGAAAAATAAAAATATTTTCCGCGTTTATTTTAATAATAGCATCGGCAATATCGCTTGCACTCGGATTCATCGTTTGACCGCCTTCGATTACCCTATCTACCATTAATTCTTTAAATATTTCGGTAATTCCGTCACCTTGGGCGATTGCAAGCATCGCCATCTCTTTTTTCTCTGCTTCATATTTTTTAACAAGTTGACGATGCTGTTCAAGCATGTTTTCTATTTTAACTTTATCGATTTCACCTAAAGTTAAAGCTTTTGCAAGCGCTTGACCGGGATTGTTAGTGTGAACGTGAACTTTTACAAATTCTAAATCACCTATAACCAAAACACAATCGCCTATACTCATTAAATATTCACGCAATCTATCAATATCGGCTAAAGTAGTTCTTCGTTTTAAATTTATTATAAAAAACTCAGTACAATATCCAAATTCAATTTCACCCAAATTAATGATATCGACGTTATCGGTTGAAACTTCTTCTGTTTTTACATCCGTAGGCTCGTCTTCATCTTCAACTTCGTCAACTGTTTCGCCAAGCATACCTTTAAGCATGCCCTTATAAACGGTTAAAAGTCCCATTCCCCCCGAATCTACAACTCCAGCTTTTTTCAAAACTGGCAAAAGCTCAGGGGTTTTGGCTAAAGCCTCTTCACCTTTTGCTATTACATCTTTAAAAAACAACTCGAAGTCGCGGTGTCTCGATGCGCTTTGCGCGGCTTCAGACATCATACGCGAAACCGTAAGCATGGTTCCTTCTTTAGGTTTACTAACTGCCGCATAAGCTATATTAGTTGCGTTTTTCATAGCTTTCGCAAAAAGTTTTACATCGGCTTCGTCTTTTTCTTTTATAACCGTACAAATTCCTTTTAAAACCTGTGATAGAATAACGCCGGAATTACCTCTTGCTCCGCGTAAAGCTCCGCGAGATACAGCATCACTTATTATGCTCATACGGTTTGCGTTGCAAGATTTTAATTCTTTAACCGCAGATTGCATAGTAAGCGACATATTTGTTCCCGTATCGCCATCAGGCACGGGAAAAACATTGAGCGCATCTATCTTCGTTCTATTTGCGTCTAAAAGCTTAGATGCGGTTATAATCATCTTTGCAAATAGAACGCCGTTAATGCTTTTTATCATAATAAAATAAATAATACTCCAAAAATATTACAGTTTAACGCCAACAATGTTAACATTAACACGATCTACAAGCATACCGGTAATTTTTTCAACATTGTAGTTAACAGCTTGCTTTAAGCTGTCGCCAACTGCGGAAATAGAAACGCCGAATTTAATTATGACATATAGATCAATATAAATACGGTCGCCATCCGTGGTCACTCTTACACCTTTAGCCGCATTCTTTTTTAGCAAGCCCGAAATACTGTCGGATAAACGCTTGTTAACCATTTCGACTATACCGTAACATTCAAGCGAAGCATGCTCTGCAACCCGAGCTATGGCTTCGTTGGATATAGATATGTTGCCGTATATATTACTTGTCTTAACCGACATCTTTTGACCACTCCTTTATAAAACGTTCAAATTTATTTTACAACATTATTGTTTTTTTTGCAAGAAAAATATCTACCTATTTGCATTTATTAGGCAAATAAAAAAAATTTTAAACAAAAAAATCAAAAAAAATATGTAAACTTACTAAAAACGATATCAAAATCCTTGCCTTTTAGAAAAAAAAATGTTATAGTAGGTAAAGCGTTGAATGAAAACAGCTTATAACTTACTTATTTGGAGGTGTAGATATGTCAAGAGTTTGCAGTGTATGCGGAAAAGGAAAATTATCCGGCAACAAAGTGAGTCACAGTAACCGTAAAACTCCTCGTCTGTACAGCGCGAACGTTCAAAAGGTCAGAGTTATGAAAGACGGCGTTGTGACCTCTGAATATGTTTGTGCTCGTTGCCTTAAAGGCAATAAAGTTGCAAGAGTATAATTTTACAAATTAACAGCTTTGCTAAGGCAAGGCTGTTTTTTTATACCTATATAGTTCCACTTAAAAAAAACACTTATTTTTTTAATCCTAAATAAAAAAATTAATCGCACTTTTAACGTATTTATTTTATATACGTATTTATTTTATATATTTTATAAGCCGCACAGCTATCCAAAACTCATTATGACAAACATA
>CAZPFZ010000052.1:0-8376 GCA_964585955.1 uncultured Acidiphilium sp. | reverse complement strand
ATATATTATATAATATTAGGAAGTAATCTTTTGCCGTTTGGCAAATTGGTTGCAAAACCTATGGGTTAGCTGTAAAAACTGTATTTTTACACTTCCTAGTTTATTAGATCGATAGGGCAAAACTTACGTAAGAAAAGGCGCAATATGCTTTTGTCGTAGTTGTGCGTTTTTGCAAAGGAGGAACATGAAGCATAAATATTTATTGCTTGTTTTAACATGCGTGGTGGGTGCATTTATCGGTTTTCTTTGTTTAAAAACCTTGTTTTCGGTAAAGGATATCACGGTAAAATACACCGTAAAAGATGAAAGCAATGTTGAAGATGTTTTTGCAATTATCAATAAATACAAAGGCAAAAGCATGTTTACAATAGATACCGACCAAATTAAAGAGGAAATCACAAAAGATAGATTTTTAAAGGTAATTGAAATAAAGAAAGTTTATCCTAACGAGTTAGTTGTTAATTTATCTGAACGCACAGAAGTGTTTTATTATAAAACGCAAGGTGAGTATTATTATTTAGACGAAGATTTTTTTGTTACAAAAAAAACAAGTAGTTTAGTTGAAAATGATGCAAATTTAATCGAGATTGCTTTTACAGATTATTCCGATGATGCCGCAAAAGAACATCCTATTGATTGCAATTTAAAATCCACATGTGTTTTTCCGGGGAATTTTAATGAAATTTTATTGCAATGTTTTTCGGCGTCTGGCAGTCAAAAACAAAATATTATAAAGGCGGAAGTTTTGTTTATGGCTAATAATGAGGGCAATTACCGAATAAATTTATACATGCGCGAAGGTGTTATTGTTCAACTGTATTATGCAGATGTTAACACATACGAAAAAGCCGAAAAAGGGATAAATTATTATTTAACACTTAACGAAAAACGCAAAACGAGCGGTGTGGTTATTGTATTTGAACGTGAAAATCAAATTGTTTGTACTCATACGTTTAACTATGCATAATTTATACCGAAAAAAACAAAATTTTAGCCGAATATTTTTCGGAGGGAATAACATGCGAAAAAAATCAGTCGCCGTGCTCGAAATCGGTTCGAGATATGTAACTTGTATTATTGGTGAACGTGGCGTTAACGGAACGTTTATTATTAAAAGTGTATCTGAATGCGAATACGACGGATTTGAAAACGGAATATTTTACGATAACGGATCGATAGCCGATGCTGTGGCATATGTTTTGCAGGAAACTTCTAAAAATGCAAGAATGCGCATAACTGATCTTTTTATCGGCGTACCGGGAGAGTTTTCAACGGTAAAAACAAAAAAGCACACTTTGGCTTTTACGCGTAAAAAAAGAATAAAAAAACGTGATATTAACGATCTTTTTAATATTTTTGAATTAAAAACGGAGTCGGATTTTGTAATTACCGATGTTTCGGCTATTTATTTTGAACTTGATGATAATAGACATGTTTTAAACCCCGAAAATTATGTTTCGTGTAAACTTGGCGGTTTGTTGTCTTTTATGTTGTGCAAAAAGGATTTTGTGCGGCTTATGACTAACATGTGTAAAACTGTAGGTGTTAAAAATATTACATTTATTTCCGAAAGTCTTGCGGAAGGTCTTTTTTTGTTCCATCCGGAAGAAAGACAGTATCAGCGAATACTAGTCGATATAGGCTATTTAACTACAAATATAACTGTTATTCAAGGCGGCGGCGTATTATTTCAAAAAGCTTTTTCATATGGGGGCGGGTATATAACAGCTTCTCTTATGGACAAGCTTGATTTGCCTTTTGATATTGCCGAAAAGTTAAAGAGAAAAATAAATCTTGGTTATGAGACTAATGCCGAAGGGAAATATAAAATTGCCGTTAATGACGATTTATATGATATTCCTTTGCAAAAAGCTAATTTTATTGTTAGATTTTGTATAGACGAAATAGGCGAAAAGATAAATGGGATATTGGATTTGTGGCAAATAGATTATTCGTCAAATGTGCCGCTTGCACTTACCGGCGGTGGATTATGTTATATGCGCGGCGCTAAAGAAATTTTATCTACGAGAATAGATATGGCAATAAATACAGTTGTGCCAACCGTTCCATCAATGAACAAACCTGACGCATCGGCGTGTTTAGCTTTACTCGATTACGCTCTTGCAAAAGCAGAAGGAATGAAAATTTATTAAAAATAGAGAAAAACACAGGATTTTTACGGAGGTTAAAAGATGTTTTCAGAAAACGAAGATTTGAGGGTTGCTAAAATTAAAGTAATTGGTGTTGGCGGCGGTGGAAACAATGCTGTTAACAGAATGATTGAAAAAGGTATTACAAGTGCGGAATTTTATTCTATAAATACGGATAAACAAGCTCTTTTGTTATCAAAAGTTCCTATGGAAAACCGCTTGCAAATAGGTGAAAAACTCACAAAAGGTTTAGGGGCTGGGTCACAGCCCGAACTTGGTGAGGCTGCAGCCGAAGAGAGTAAAGAAGAAATTGCAGCTATTTGCGAAAATGTAGACTTGCTCTTTATTGCCGCAGGTATGGGTGGAGGAACAGGTACAGGGGCCGCACCCGTAGTTGCAAAAATAGCAAAGGAAAAAGGTTGTTTAACGGTAGCTTGCGTTACGAAGCCCTTTTCTTTCGAGGGTAAAAAAAGGCTTACTAATGCAGAAAAGGGTATTGCAAATTTGCAAAAATATGTTGATACTATTATTATAATTCCCAACGATAAATTGTTAGAGGCATTACCTATAGATACTCCTATCGATACCGCTTTTTTCTATGCAGACGATAGTTTAAGACAAGGCGTATGCGGTATTTCCGACTTAATTTCAACACCGGCTCTTATAAATTTAGACTTTGCCGATGTTCGCACTATATTAAGCAATCAAGGCTTGGCTCATATGGGAGTTGGTCGTTCTAAGGGTGAAAACCGTATTGTAGAAGCTGTAAGACAGGCTGTTTCAAGTCCTATGCTCGAAACCACGATAGAGGGTGCTACCGGTGTTATAATTAATATCACAGGCGGAAAAGATATGACTATAGGTCATGTGTGTGAAGGTGCAAAATTAATTCAAAATATAATAGATGATTCGGCAAATATTATTTTCGGCGCAAACGTTAACGAAGAACTCAACGAAGAAATCATTGTTACCATTATAGCTACGGGCTTTAATAAAAAACAACAAAGCGCTGCGGATAGAGAGCAGTTTAGGCAAACTTTTAATCAAAAGGTAGCCGAACAACAGCGCACAAAAGAGGAAATGACCGCTCGTCAAAATATGGTAAAACAAACTAATGAATACAATGATGGGCAATATAACGATAATGTTGATCGTTATACTGAAAATCGTCAACCGCGTTATAATAACAATGGCTATCAAGATAATCAAAATACATATTATGAACGTGAAAGAACCCCCAATTATGGCAATAACATAGGCGAGTTTTATGATAACAGAAAATCAAACAGCGTAGATGGTTATTCTTCGCGTGGAACAAGAGAGAATTACGCGAATGAACAACAAGGATATACTCAGCAAAGATATGCGGATAACCATAACGATGTAAATGAATTTGCTGCTACCGATGATGATTTAAAAGCAAAAGAGCAGGTAAAGGAACCAAAAAAGGATTTGCCTTTCTTTGTGAAAAAATTTCTTAACAGAAAAAAATAAGTAGTTAAAAACAACTTCCGCCATACCTAAATCGTGTGGTGGAGGTTGTTTGTGTTTTTTACGTTTTGTTTAAAAAAAATATGATTAAGGAAAGTGCTGATTTGAACGAAAACATAATATCCGATTGCATTATAGCAAAGCGGGCTGACAAAATAATATATCGAAACGGAGATGCCACAGTAAAGCTTTTTGATGCAAATTATTCAAAATCAAATGTTTTAAATGAGGCTATAAATCAATCGAGAGTGGAAGAAACAGGACTTAATATCCCCAAAATAAGGGAAGTTACGTTAATTAACGGCAAGTGGGCTATAGTTATGGATTATATCGAAGGTACTACTTTAGAGGTTTTAATGAAAACTCATCCCGAAAATTATTCGTACTATCTTGATTTGTTTATAAATATTCAACGCGATATCCACTCAAGAAAACATCATTTACTTACTAAATTTATTGATAAAGTGACTTACAAAATAATGAATTCGCGGTTGGATGCGTCAACGCGTTATGACTATGCTGTGCGTCTGGCGGATATGCCGCGGCATGCAAGTGTTTGTCACGGCGACTTTAACCCAAGTAACGTTATAGTAGACAAAAGAGGAATTCCTTTTATTCTAGATTGGTCGCATGCAAGTCAAGGTAGCGCATCGGCTGACTCGGCAAAAACTTATTTATCATTTGTTCTTAGTGGTGAAAATGCGCGAGCTAATGATTATTTAAAGCGATATTGCGAACTTACTAAAACTGATGTCTCCGAAATAAATAATTGGTTGCCATTGGTTGCTGCCGCGCAACTTATTAAAGCTCCTAATGACGAGAGTAAGCAAAGACTACTTAAGTTGATAAATCTATTTGAGGAACAACGTATATAGGTATTAGAATTGACTCTCTTTTAATGCTGCAAAATTTTGTAAAACATAAACTCCTTTGTAATGCGTCTTGTATGACTACGGTCGTTTGCAAAGATTTTTCTAAATTTATCGGCGTAAAAATGTCAAGCGCCTTAAATGTGTATTTTTAGGCAGTTTTCGGTAAAGCGGTGCGAAGTTGTATTTAATTACTGCGAGCAACAGTTTGCCCAAAATGGTAAAAAGATGCCTTTAATGCTTGATGAGTTTAAGTTTCTAATGCTTAAGAGTTTATATATTGGGTGAAAATGTTATGAAGATAAAAAATAAATTCGATACACAAGTTCAAGTATTAAAATGTGATGTTTTAAAAGAAGTTGCTTCGCTTGCATGTGACGATAAACTTATAGAAAATATACTTGAAATACCTGAAAAAATCATTCCCGGCAATAAGCCAACTATGCGTTGTTGTGTTTATAAAGAGCGAGCTGTTTTAACGCAACGCATTAAATTGGCTATAGGCGGCAATAAAATAAATAAAAAAACTATTCAAGTAATTGATATTGCGTGTGAAGACTGTCCTACAGGCGGGTATGAAGTTACCGAAAGATGTAGGAGTTGTTTAGCACATAGATGTGCCGAAACATGCGGAAAAAATGCAATAACTTTTGGGAATGATCAAAAAGCTCACATAGATAAAAATAAATGTGTTGAGTGCGGTATGTGCGCAAGCGTTTGTCCGTATCACGCAATTATAAATTTTAAACGCCCATGCGAGTCGGCATGTAAAGTGAATGCTATATCTGAAGGCGACAATAATCAAGCTAAAATAAATTATGAAAAATGTATTTCATGTGGAGCTTGTGCATATGCTTGTCCGTTTGGTGCTATTACCGATAGGTCATATATACTAGATGCCATAGATATTTTAAAAAAGAGCGACAATGTTAATAATAAAATTTTTGCAATAGTTGCGCCATCTATTGCCGGGCAATTTGTTCAAGCTACCATTGGGCAGATTTTTTCGGCAATAAAACATTTGGGTTTTTCTGATGTGGTCGAAGTTGCTCTTGGTGCTGATTTTGTAGCCTTTAAAGAAGGAATTGAGCTCGAAGAAAAGGGATTTTTAATTTCTTCTTGCTGCCCCTCTTTTGTGTCTTATATCGAAAAAAACTTTCCTAACTTGGCTTGCAAAATTTCTTCATCATTATCGCCGGCGGGGGCTACTGCAAAAATTTTAAAAGGTAAATATTCGGATAGTAAAATTGTTTTTATAGGACCGTGTACGGCAAAAAAGGATGAGTATAGAAAAAACAATTATTCAAATTTGATTGATTGCGTTTTAACATATGAAGAGTTGCAAGCGTTAATGGATATAATGAATGTTCAACCATGTGATATGCCTGAACTTAAGGTGGACTCGGCAAGTGCGTTTGGTCGTGGGTTGGGTAAAAGCGGAGGTTTGTCTAAGGCGGTTGAACAAGGACTTAAGGAACGCGGATCCGATTTTGTTTTTCGTCCTGTTGTTTGTAATGGACTCGATGAATGTAAAGCTGCACTCTTAAAGTATTCAAACGGAATAGATATAGGTAACTTTATAGAAGGAATGGCTTGCAAAGGCGGTTGTATTAACGGTGCAGGGTGTATTTCTCACTCGGTAAAAAATATGGCTGACTTTTCAAAGTATTGCAATGAAAGCAATTTGACGATAAGTGAAAACATTAAAAATAAGTAATTTAAAAAAACTTTTAAACCAAATTTTTTTTGGTTTAAAAGTTTTTTGTTTTTTGTCAAACGGGATGGTTATGTGTAACATAAAAGTTTTAAAAATCGCTTATGCAATCTTTATTTTTTAAACTTTTTTCATATAAGTTTAACAAGTATCTTTGTGGTAGGTGGGTTCGTTTTTTTGTTAAATTTATTCTTTCGTTTACTGTGATTTTTTCGTAATAAAGTCTAAACATAGATTGCAGTTTTTCTTCTTTTTGATTTATCCAAACATTTAGAGTACAGTTGAGTTTTATAATTCTACGTTCGCCGTTAAAATTCATGGCTAAAATATTTCTTTTTGTATCGTGTATGGCAAATGGAGTGTTTTTTAGACGTTGACTAAAGTGTGGCAAAAGTAAATCGCTTATGTTGTTATCGGGCTCGAAATGAGCGTATAAAATTTTTTCTTGTGTTTCGGAAAAACGCAAAAAGCCTTTCATGCGGTGTAGCTCGGTGCTTACTTTTCGTATCAGTTCATAAAAGTCGCAAACGGCTTTTTCTTTAAAATTACCGGATATATCCGTTCTGTATTCTAAAATTTTTCTTACATAGTTAAATATGATTTGATGCTTATCGGTTTGTCCGCTTCTAAAAGCATATTCTATATCGGCTACTCCTCCGTCTTTTGCGTATTTTAGTATAGCCGAATAAACCCTTTTTATTTCTTCGTCGCAAGTGATTATATTGTATATTTTATCAATCAATATGCTTTCTTGAATAGGTTGATTAGTAATAACGTCAGGAATTTCATGTTTAACGAAAGAGTGGAATATGCATGAATACAGTCCTTTAAGTGTGCCGTCGAATTTGTAAATGATCATAAGTAATTCCTCATATTTGCCCCGTAAGGATGCTTTGTGTTGTGTTAAAATCTGAAAATAAAGATAATTGTATCCCTTGTTCTTGGGTAGAAAAATCCGAAAGTGAATTTTCTATCAAGAGCATTTTTTGTTCTCCATAAAATTTCCCGTTAACCGTTATAAAATGTTTTGCTCTTTTTAGGACGATTTTCATTTTTATTAGGTCTTCATATTGGATTTTACCGTACTTTCGTGCAGATATAATTTTATATGCGCTTTTAAAACCTATGCCAGGAACTTTTATTAGCATCTCAAAGGGAGCTTTGTTTATTTCTATCGGAAATGCGTCGATGTTTTTTATTGCCCAAGCGCATTTTGGGTCGAATTTTTCGGAAAAGTTTTCTCCGTCGCTCAAAAGCTCTTCTGCTGTAAATCCGTAAAAACGTAATAACCAATCGGCTTGATATAATCGATGTTCTCTTAGTAAGCCTGTAGAGTTTTGGGGAAGGTATGGGTTTTTGCGATTGGCAACCACGTAGGATGAATAATACACTCTTTTTAAGTTAAATTTTTTATACAATGCTTGCGTTAGTCGAATTATTTGCGAATCGTTTTCGGGCGAAGCTCCCACAATCATTTGCGTGGTTTGTCCCGCCGGTAAAAAATTGAATTTGTGTTCTTTTTGCATATGTTCATGCTGAATGGATAAGGCTTGCATTGGCAAAAGAATATTTTGTTTTGATTTTTGCGGAGCTAAAAGTTTTAAACTTTTTTCGGACGGTAACTCTATATTAAAACTCATTCTGTCTGCATAAGTAGCGGCTCGATCAATAAGTAAATGATTTGCTCCGGGGATGCCTTTTAAATGAATATATCCGTTAAAACCGTATTCCTTTCTCAATTTTATTACGGTAGTTAATAGGAGCTCCATGGTATAATCCGGTGAACGATAAACAGCAGACGATAAAAATAAGCCTTCTATAAAATTACGCTTATAAAATTCAATAACGATTTCACAAATCTCATCAGGCGATGCAATCGCTCTAGGTAAATCGTTTGAACGCCTGTTAATGCAGTATTGGCAATCAAAAATGCATTCGTTTGTCATTAAAAGTTTTATAAGTGAAATACATCTACCATCAGGCGTGAATGAGTGACAAATTCCACTCATAGCGGTATTGCCTAAGCCCGTTTTTGTGTTTTTTCTCGAAGAGCCCGACGATGAGCATGATACATCGTATTTTGCGCTTTCGGTTAAAACGGTAAGTCTTTTTGCATCAATCATTTTCTTTCCTTTGCTGTTAATGATTGCAT
>CAZPFZ010000051.1:0-8435 GCA_964585955.1 uncultured Acidiphilium sp. | reverse complement strand
GTATAATGATAATACTTTAAATAAACGTGCTTGCGAAAACGACTTCCGCCTGAAACAAAAAGCCATAGTTTTTTGGACACGGGAGGTTTTTAGTCACCTAAGCCGCGCACTATTATTATACATTTTTAGTTGATATAAGTCAATCTTTAATCAAGCACTTACTTTTTTTCTTTTACGGAGGACGCATGGAAAATTACGAAATACTTTGGAATAAAGCATTAGAAGTTTTAAAAATGAAGTTAAGTTCTATTACTTATTCTACTTATATCGAAAACGTAAAAGCCACGGACTTAATCGGAAGAAAAATAGTCCTTAACGTTCCTTCCGATTTAGCAGCAAGGGAAATTGCTTCACGCTTGCTTGAAAAAATATTGCAAGCCTTTGATATTGCAGGCACGGGCGTTAACGCAATAAAGCTTACCGTTGGTAATTCGGATGAAGACTACCTAAAAAAAGGTGAAAACGAAAGTGCCTCTATTTTAGAAGGCGCAATGGAAATCAACCCCAAATACACATTCGATTCTTTCGTGGTGGGTTCTTCCAATAAATTTTTATATTCTGCGGCAAAAGCAGTTGCCGAAGACCCCGGAAAAAACTACAATCCGCTATTCATTTACGGCGGAACGGGCTTGGGTAAAACGCACATTATGAACGCAATTGCCAACCATATTAAAAAAGAAAACCCCACAGCAAACGTACTTTATGCCACTTGCGAAAAATTCACCAACGACCTTATAAGTATAATACGACAAGGAAAGGGGTCTAGTTCTGCCTCGCAAGAGTTCCGCAACAGATACAGAAACGTTGACGTGCTAATAATAGACGACGTACAGTTTCTTGCCAATAAAGAAGCCACTCAAGAAGAATTTTTCCATACCTTTAACGAACTGTATTCTCAAGATAAACAAATCATACTATCTTCGGACAGTCATCCGCGCAACATAGAACCTCTTTCCGAAAGGTTAAAAACACGTTTTGAAGGCGGTTTGATGGCGCAAGTTTTACCGCCCGATATAGAAACTAAAATTGCAATTTTACAACGCAAGGCAGAAGAACGCAAATACATAATAAACACCGAAGTTGCAACCTATTTGGCTGAAAACAGCGGAGACGACGTGCGTTCACTCGAAGGACTTTTAAATAAAGTAATATTCGCTTCGCTTTTACATGAAGAACCCATAACCGTTTCGCTTGCAATGGAAGCACTTAAACAAGCTGTAAACAGCGAAACAAAAGAGGTTATGACAACCACAAATATAATTAATACCGTTTGTTCTTTTTACAATGTACCTAAAACCGATCTGCTCGGAAAAAAGAAAAACAAAGAGTTGGTTGAGCCAAGACAAATATGCATTTACCTTATTACCGAGCTTATGTCTGTTCCCCTTGTTACTATAGGACAGGCTATGGGCGGACGCGACCACACCACGGTAATCCATGCACGCAACAAAATAGCCGAACTTATAACAACCGATAACAGATTGGCAACCGAAGTTAACGACTTAAAAAATTTAATATTAAAAAAATAGGCGACCAACCACAGATCGGTCACCCGCAATATAAACAAAAACAGGGCTGTAAGTTGAGATAATCAACCTATAGCCTTATTTTTATGCAATCACCCACAGATTACTACTCCATCTACGGGCTTATAGTAATCCTCGCGTATTTTATTTTTTTCAATCAATTCTCCATTCTTATAAATGTAAATGTACCCCTCACTGATAAACCCGTCCTTAGGGGAAACCGCAACAATCCCCTCGGTGTTTTTTACCGTGAAATTTCTCGCTTTTAAAACTTGCTTTATTTGCGAAACAAGCCTATATTCATACATGTTTTCTATTCCGTATATAACGGCGCTTAAATTTTCGCCGTCAGCTTGCATTGCTATATAAACATTTTCGCCCGTTTGGTTAACAAACTTTAAATCACTGCCGCCATCGGTAACCATTGCGTCGAATGATGCGTTTACATACCCAACCGCAAGAGAATGTCTGTGACATTCGGTTACCATAAGTCCCGCTTTTAAGGCGGCATTGTATAAAGTTGTTGAAACCTGACACACCCCTCCGCCGACACCTTCGGCAAACTGCCCGTCAATTATAATTTTCGCGCATTTATAGCCTCGTTCTTCACATCTTTTTCCCACTGTTTTATTAAAAGAAAACTCTTCTCCGTTTTGTAAAATAGTACCGCTGACGGCATTTGCCGCAAGCATAATATTATGTTTTCGCTCTTGCGAAGAATTGCCATAATAGGTGTAAAAGCAGCTGCGTTTTTGTGTTTGTTTTTTAAGTTTTAAGTAAGTTTGTTCGGGTGCTATTTTATCTTTTGTTATTTTTACGTTATATTCGCCTACATCTAACGCGAATAAAATTGCTTTGGTTAACCCTTTTTTACATACCGAATAACCGTTTTTTTCTTTTGATATTTTAAAAATTTTCTCTTTGTTAGGCGTAAACTCAATAAAAGCAGGTTGCTCTTTTACGAGCGTATCGTAATAAATTCGATCAACCACCCTTTCTAAATTTTTTAAAATTACACCGTCATTCGTTATGCCGAGCTCGGGAAAATCGTAACGAAACAATTGTCCGTCAACGCTAATCGTAAAACAAGCATCGCGCAAAAAATCATCGCCGTCGGCAAATACTGTTTTATTGTTTTTATCGACGTTTTTCCACGGTAAAAGCATCTCTGCAAAAAACAACAAACCTATTATTATAATTAAAAACCGCTTTATAAAAAACTCTCCCTTTTTAGTCATACCGATAATATTTTGCGCCGTTTTAATTTATTATATTCTTTTTTTCGCACTCTTTCGACCCGTTTTGTGCCATTCTTGTTTAATAAAATGTGCGATAATCGACTTATAGCACGACTTTTAATAAAAACAAGTTAAATAATTAGGCATTATGATTTCCTCGCGATACTTTTTTGTTTTGTGCCGATAAATTATTAAAAACATTTGTAATTTTGATTGTAGTGTGTTATAATTATGCTACATAGTATATTTTGTACGCGCGCACGAAGGACTACACCCTTAGTGCACAAAAAAGGAGTTTTATGGTAAACGGACCGATATTGACAATATTCGGACAAGGTATTTATTTATACGGCGTAATGATAGCCGTTGGTATTTTATGTTGCTTTTGGGTGCTTTACCTTTACGCAAAGCTGTTAAAAGTAAGTGCTTCTTATGTAGACTTCACCTTCTATACCGGCGTTTTTGCAATAGTTGTAGGCTTTTTTGGTTCGGCAGTATGGCAAGGTGTTTTTAACTACATAGACGACATGAAAAATTACGGTTCGGCAACTTTTAGCTTAGAGGGCGGGATAACCGCAATAGGCGGACTGGTTACAGGCGCCGCATCTTTTATAATCGTTGCATTATTGTATAGAAAAAAACACCCCTATATTTTAACACAAATAGCTTGGTTTGCACCTTGCTGCATGACTATTGCGCACGCTTTTGGAAGATTGGGTTGCTTTTTTGCAGGTTGTTGTTACGGTAAAGACGCAACGGGATTTTTCTCATTTTTAGGCGTTTCATTCCCCAACGGTTCACTCCACAGCTGGCACGGCGGATATTATAACGGAACACCGGTATACCCGACCCAACTTTTTGAAGCGACATTTTTGTTTATTCTTTTCGGCGTTATGTCCTATCTTGCTTTAAAAAAGAAATTTAAATATAATTTTGTTATTTATTTAGCCGCATACGGAACTTGGCGTTTTTTACTTGAATTTATAAGAGCAGATTACAGAGGTTCTTTTGTAGGCTCGCTTACGCCGTCGCAAACTCAATCGCTGATACTTATAGCTTGCGCGATACCCGCCTATTTTATAGCAAGGTATTTTAACAAAAAATACGAAGCATACAAAGCCGAACAGCAAACTGCCGAGATTGAACAAACGAAAACGGTTGAACAAGCAGTTGAACAAGGTAAAGCCGACCAACAGACTGTATCGGACGTAAATCTTTCAACACCAAACAACTTAGACGAAACAAAATAAAATAATAGGAGCTAAAAATGGATAATAATTCTTTACAGCAATCTAAAGCAAACAATTTAAAAATAAGATTAGGCAGCATTATAGCAGCGCTTGTTTTAGCGCTCATTGCCTTTTTTGTGGCGGACGCAACGCTAAAAACCGACTCGGAAGGGCTTCGCGTTCTCACTGCTGTTTGTATAGGGGCATGCACGTTTTTTATTGCTACGGGAATAGCTTTTACCATATTCACTTTTTTGCAAAAAAACAACTTATTTGCCGTAATAGCATACGCTTCGCTTGCCTTAGGCGTACTTTTATTGCTTAGCGCATTGCAAGCAAAATGGTACTATATTCTTATTGTTTTCATATTTTTTGCAGTACTTTTCACGTTAACTTCGCTTACCGTTTACAGTCGCAAACTTACATTCGTTGCCGATAACGAAAAGCCCGATTATAAAACCTACGCCGAAAAACAAAAGGAAAAAGAAGAACAAACGGCAACTCAAACGGCTGAAGATTTGCCCGAAATAAAATCTTTTAAAGACTGATTACCATTTAAAATAAAAACGAAAAGGCATTATTATGGAAAAAAGAAATTTAACATTACTTACGGACCTTTACCAATTAACCATGATGAACGGTTACTATCTTAAGGGCATGCATGAGCAAACCGCCGTATTCGACGTTTTTTTTAGACAGAATAATTTAATTACCTACTCGATTGCGGCAGGTTTAGAACAAGCAACCGACTATATTCTTAACCTTAACTTCGGCAAGGAAGAAATAGAATATTTACGCTCGCTTAATTTGTTTGACGAATCTTTTTTAGATTATCTTTCAAATTTAAAATTCACAGGTGATGTGTACGCCGTGCCTGAAGGTGTACCCGTGTTCCCGGGCGAACCCATTTTAACCGTTCGCGCACCAATTATTCAAGCGCAGCTTATAGAGACGGCTATTTTAAACATGATTAACCACCAAACGCTTATTGCTACAAAAGCCGCAAAAATTTGCCATGCCGCCGAAAGCGATTCGGTTATGGAATTCGGACTTCGCCGCGCGCAGGGGCCCGATGCGGGCATTTACGGCGCAAGAGCGGCAATTATAGGCGGATGTAATTCCACATCGAACGTACTTGCGGGGCAAATGTTCGATTTTAAAGTATCGGGTACGCACTCGCATAGTTGGGTTATGAATTTCCCCTCTGAATACGATGCTTTTAAGGCTTATGCAGATATATACCCTAACTCCGCATTGCTTTTAGTGGATACTTACAACACTTTAAAAAGCGGCGTACCAAACGCAATAAAAGTCTTTAACGAGCTTAAAGCTGCAGGCAAAAAACCATTGGGTATAAGGCTTGACTCGGGCGATTTGGCGTATTTATCGAAAGAAGCGCGTAAAATGTTGGACGACGCAGGCTTCCCCGATACCCTTATTTGCGCTTCGGGAGATTTGGATGAGCACTCCATTTATTCGCTTAAAAACCAAGGTGCAAAAATTGATCTTTGGGGCGTGGGCACTAAACTTATAACAAGCGAAGAAATGCCGGCATTAGGTGGCGTTTATAAACTTTCTGCCGTAATAGACAACGACGGAAAGGTAACACCCAAAATAAAATTATCGGATAATGCCGCAAAAATAACCAACCCCGGTTTTAAAAGCATTTACAGAGTTTTTGTGAACGGTATGGCAGAAGCCGACGTAATATTTTTACGCGGAGAAAAGTTCGATACGACCAAGCCCTTAACTTTGTACCACCCCACCGAAAGATGGAAGAGTATTACCTTTGAAAATTACGAACTTAAAGAAATAACTCAAAAAATAATTGAAAACGGCAAGCTCATTTACAAACTGCCAACCTTAAAAGAAATAGCAGCTTTTTCAAAACAACAGCTTAACGGTTTTTGGGAAGAATATAAGCGTACAGATTATCCGCACATTTACAAAGTGGATTTATCCGACGAACTATACGCCTTAAAAACTTCAATGATAAAACAAATACGCGGAGAATGCGTTTAATGTTCAACAGTAAAAAACTCGCCGCCGAAAACGAGCGGTTAAAACAACAACTTGCATTGAGTGCAGCCGAAAAACAAAAGCTACTTTCGCGGCTTAAAGATTACGAAAATCAAAACCGCAATCTTAACGATAAAGTTAACCAACTTTCGCAACGCAACGACGAGCTTTTGACGAAAGTTCAATCTTTAACAAAAAAAGCAGAACGTTTTTCAGATGTAGACAGTGCAAAAAAATATTCAAAAAATCTTCGCGATAAAGCCCTTTCGCTCTATAAAGAACAGCTTGAAATTCTTGCGGTATTTATAAAACGTTGGCAAGACGCACTGCCCGACTCGGACGAAATCACGCCCGGCGCAAAAAAGAGGGCTGCCCTTGCAAAAGCGATAATGCGCATACTTGCGGATTCGCCTACCGATACAATAGAAAACTGCGAAAATTCAATATCGCGCATAAATGCGACTATTTCGGGCAAGCCAACCAACGACGAAGGCACTTTTAACTTGGATGAAGTGTTAAATCCCGGAAAATTGGATTTAGAACAATTATGTAAAGAACTGGGAGTAATGGACTGATGTGGTATTTTATTTTATTTTTTGCAACGCTATTATTCGATCAAATTTCCAAAATAATAACAGATGCAAACAAAACCAATATTACGATAATAGAAAACGTGCTTAATTTTAAGATAATTTACAACGAAGGTGCGTCTTTTTCCTTTTTATCGGGCAAAGATTGGGCACAAACATTTTTTATAGTGCTTACTTCGGTTGTTTTAATTGCGGGTTTTACTTACGTACTTATTAGCAAACCCAAAGGAAAATGGCTAAACAGCACCCTAGCATTGCTATTTTCGGGCACGATTGGCAATTTTATAGATCGTATTGCCTTCAAACATGTGCGCGACTTTATAGACGTACCATTTTTTGCAAACTTTAACATTGCAGACTGTTGCCTTTGCATAGGCGCGGCAATGCTGCTATTTTACATGATCTTTATTGATAAATCTTTTTTATCTACCGATAAAAAGCAAGAAAAAACGGTAAAAGCGGACGAGCAATCCGCCTTAAACGACAATGAATAATACTTATACCGCAACTTTAGACGGAGAGCGTTTGGACTGTTTTCTTGCCGAAAAAAGCGGACTTAGTCGTTCGCATATAAAAAAGATAATAGACGACGGCGGCGTAACAGTCAACAACCTTGCCAAAAAAAGCAATTATACGGTAAAAAACGGAGACATCGTTTGTATTGTCGTACCCGAACCTAAACAACTTGACGTAAAACCGGTAAACATTCCTTTAGATATAATCTATCAAGACGAATACCTTGCAGTTATAAACAAGCCGCAAGGACTCACCGTTCATGCCGGTAGCGGTACAGACGACAACACCCTTGTAAACGCTTTACTATATTCGTTGGATAGTTTAAGCGGCATAAACGGCGTTATACGACCGGGAATAGTTCATAGAATAGACAAAGACACATCGGGCTTGCTAGTTGTTGCAAAAAACGATTTTGCGCATTTATCTCTTGCCGAACAAATATCAAATAAAACATGCAAGCGCGTTTATCTTGCATTACTACACGGAAAGGTAAAAGAAGACTACGGCTGTATAGATACTTTTATTGACCGCGACCCAAAAGATAGAACGGCTTTTAAAGCCAACACGTCTTCTCGCGGACGCCGCGCCATAACAGATTACAAAGTAATAAAACGTTTTGAAAATTACACTTTGTGCGAATTTTGTTTACATACAGGCAGAACGCACCAAATTCGCGTGCACTGCAAATATTTGGGCAACCCCGTTGTTGGCGATAAAGTTTACGGGCCGAAAAAATGCCCGTTCGACTTAAAAGGACAACTTTTACACGCTTACAAGTTAACTTTTAAACACCCGAAAACGCAAGAAGAGATGACCTTTACTTGCGATTTACCCGATTATTTTACAAAAACTATTGAAAAGTTAAAAGAAGTTTAATATTAAAAACAACATAAAACATGTTTTTATATTCGGCAAAATAATAGTTATTGCCGAAAACACCAAAAATCGCATTCTATTTTTTCGGAGAATAAAATATATGGAAGCTAAAAATTTTATTGAAGACATCATTAACGAAGAACTTGCCGAAGGCAAAGTGACCGAAGTACACACAAGATTTCCGCCCGAACCGAACGGTTATTTGCACATAGGGCATGCAAAATCGCTATGCCTTAATTTTGGAACGGCGCAAAAATACGGCGGAAAATGTAATTTATTCTTCGACGACACTAATCCCTCTAAAGAAAAAACCGAGTTTGTCGAAGCGATAAAAGCCGACATAGAGTGGTTAGGCTTTAATTGGTACGAAATACATTACGCATCGGACTTTTTTGATGTTATTTATCAACTTGCTTTAAAGCTCATACAGGACGGTAAAGC
>CAZPFZ010000050.1:8437-8655 GCA_964585955.1 uncultured Acidiphilium sp. | reverse complement strand
GTAGAAGTATTATTAAATAAATATGTTGGAACAACATTAAGCGGTGAATTAGCAGACATAAATTATTCAACAGAAGTAAGCATTATCAATAGTGCAATTGATGAAATAGTTAAAGGATTAAAAGCATCAGCTGGAGAAACATTAACATATGGACAATTAGCAGATTGGATTAACAACGCAAACTTCATTGATGAATCAATGTATGAAAATGGCTTAAC
>CAZPFZ010000050.1:0-8337 GCA_964585955.1 uncultured Acidiphilium sp. | reverse complement strand
GTAGAAGTATTATTAAATAAATATGTTGGAACAACATTAAGCGGTGAATTAGCAGGTGTTAAATATGATGAAGAAATTGTTATCATCAATGAAGCAATTGAATTAGTAAAAACTACATTACAAACATTAATTGGTGAAAATATTGTCTTCGGTGATATCGTTGATTGGTTCAATGATGCACAATATATTAACAATACTGTATATGAAAATGGCTTAACAGCTGTTGAAAAATTATTAACTCTTACAACAATTGAAAGAGTAGCATTAAATGTTTATGATGTTTATAAAGAAGACGTTCGTAACATTCTTCCAAAAACAAATACTGGCTTTGCAGATTTAGATTATGAAAATAGTAAAGAATTTGTAGAAGATATTAAACCTCTAATCACTTCATTAAAAGGATTAGTTGCAATTGACCCTACTGGTATTTACTTAGATTATGCAAATGATACAGATAAAGTTGAAATTAATTACAACCACCCTGCAATCATTAAAGTTCTTGAAACATTATTCTCAAGAAAATACTTAGCTAGCCATAAAGATGATATAGCTGTATTAATTCATGATTCAATTTATGCAATTGAATATACTACTGAAGAAGAAATTATAGCTACATTAGATTTAGCAGCTGATGCAGAGAACCTTGCAAAATCTATTACTGCTGTATTAGAAGTAGTTCTTGGCTATGAATTTAATTATGCAAATGCTTATATAACATTTGATCCTAATATTATTATTAGTACTTTATTAAGTGATAAAGTTGTTAAAGAAGTGGTAACAGCCATTCAAACAAATAAATTTACATCTACAACTGTAGCAGAAATTGCTTATATTATTGGTGTTGAAATCTTAAGAAAAGAAGTTATTTCTAAAGAACTTGGAAACCGTTTTGAAAAATACTTCTTAACAGATGATTTAACTAGTGCACAAATTAAAGCAGACTTAGATGCATTACTTGATTTAGTAATTGTAGCAACTAATAATAATGCAGTTAAATATGTAAATAGTAACTTTAACTTAGATGAAATTAAAGTTGTAAATGTTGCAAATATGGCATCTGAAGCTTTAACAACAATTACATCTCTTAACTTAGTTAAAGATTCATTATCAGACTTTGTTGTTGAATACTTAAGCGCAGCTGAAATAACTGATGATATCGATTTATCAGATATTAATTTAGCAGGCGAAATCAATATTGTTGCGGCTACATTACAAGATGTTGCTTACAAACTTGTTGATAATAATATCATCTACATTTCTGATATTATGAATGTTGATAGAGTATTATTAATTCCAGCAGCAATCGTTGCATTAGACGGAATTATTGACTTAGCAATTTTAGACAAACTTGCAATACCAGTTGCTAATTATTTAAGAGATACTTATGTAACTGATGAACACTCATTCATTGGTCAAATGACTGATGTTAACTTCTATAATGATTTAGAAGATGCAACATTATTGGGTGACATTAGAACAATCGTTAAGAAAGTTATCGATGTTTATGAAACTAAATTAGAAGATTACCTAAGTGACTTCAATAATGATACAAAATTAGACTACGTATTATTAGCAGATGCATTCAGCGAGATTTATGCAACTATAGTATCAACAGCTTATGCAGCAGACAAAGAAGAAAATATTATTCAATTAGTAATGGATTTAATGCAAATTGATGATAGCATATTACCAATTTCAAATATTACTGATAGATTCGACTTTGCAACTGATACAACAGTAATTCGTAATACTCTAATGTATGCAGCTCAAAATATTTTAGCAAAACCATCATTTATTTACACAACAATCAATGAATGGAAAGAATTAAATATAAGTAATTTAATTATTCACTTAACAGATAATGGAACAATTTATCATACAATTAATGTTATTAAAGCATTAGTTGGAACAACAAACGCATCAACAATTAGTGAAGTTGCTTATGTTCTTGGCTTAGCTTATGCTAAACAAATGTTAGACAATGATTATAGTGATTATACTGATATAATTAGATTTGCAGACCTTACAAATGCAGAAGTTAAAGCAGACTTAGACGTAATAATTAATATTCTAGAAACAATTGCAGATAATAAATTAAATACTAATGTAGAAGCTGCAATCAGACAAGAATTTGATTATCGCGATTTAGTAGTTAGCGATTTATATCCAGTATTAGAAGTATTAGTAGAAGCAGTTCTAGGAACAGAAACAACTAAGAACCTAAATGCAATAAAAGACGAATTAGGAACAACATTAACAAAAGCATTAAGAGAATATGCAAATATTACAACAGACTTAGCAGATGTTAATGTAAAACATGAAACAACAATTATTCTAGAAATAGTTAAATTAGTAATTGACTTAGGTACTACTAATAGTTTAACAACAATTGGTAATTACTTAAATATGACTAATAATTTAGATACATATGTAACAGATGCAAATGTATACGACTTAGCCGCAATTATTGAAAAAGCCTTAACATTAGAAATTGTTGAAAAACATGGCTTAGACTTATACTATGAATTAGTATATAATGAATTATTAAGCGGAACAGAAATTGCTAAATACGCTGACATAGCTCTTATTTACGTTGATAACAATGAATTTATTAGCGATGTTAAAGCATTATTAGCAATAGTTAGAAATTTAACTGACTTATCTAAATTCACATATGGATTAGTAACATATGCAAAAGATGTTTACAGCAATGTAGATAGATATGAATTATCAGATGAATTTATAGCTGCATTAACTCCAGCAATTGTTGCAGTATTAAAGACAGTAATTGCTAAATATGATGCAAATGTTCTAGTAAATGAAATTACTAATAAATATTCATTAACTTCTGATGTAACTTTAGATGTTAATAATGACGCAGATGAACTAAGCACTTTAATTGAAGTATTAGTAGATATCGTAATGAGCGATATGACATATGTATCAGGATTAAGAAATTTAACTGTTACTAGCCTTGGAAGTAAGATGATTACAAATCATAATTTAACAAGAGTCGCAGACGCAATCGACACAGCAGCTGAAACATCAGTTGTAAGAATGGCTTACGATTTAGCCTTAGCTTATGCAGATAGAAAAGCTGATACTGTTGCAGGCGGAAGATTTAATAACGTAATTGCAACTGACTTAACAGTTAATGAAATGACAGAAGATGTTAAGACATTAACAGCAATCTTAAGAACACTAGATTCAGTAGATGTTGAAAGTGATTTAAGAGCAATAAGAAATGGAACAATTGGCGTTACTGACGTTAACCTAGTTAAATATCAACCATCTATTAGTACAATTTTAGACAAAGTTGCAGCATTACATGCAATTAATGATATGACTGAATTAGTAGTTAATGTTCTTGATTATGTAAAAGTTATTGATGTAACTGATGAAATAAGAAGTGCATTATCAACAATTAACTATCGTGATGAATTTGTTGTTTTAAGCGATGCAGCTGAAGTATTTATTCCAAATATGGCAGTAGCATTTGGCGATGCAACAACATTAACAGCAAGACAAGTAATTGACTATATTAAAGCATATCGCACATTTGACAATGACTTCGCAACATTTGAAAAAGTTGTTGACGTTATTATTGATACATTAGAAGTATTAGAAGATTCACAAATCTTAAAAGGAATTGCAATTGCTGCTTACAACAAGTTAATTGCAAATAATGGAAGTTTACCAGCAACAGTAAGAGATATCTTATCATTAGATCCATCTTACACAAGCGATAACTTCATGAATGATTACAGTAAAGTATTAACAATTGTTAAATCTGTTGTCAATGCTAAGATGTATAAAGTTATCTACAATAGACACTTAACTGCATTCGAAGTATTAGACAATTTAGATGATGAATTAGCTAATATTATTAAGGCTGTATCAACACTTGATTTCTTAACTATTAACAATAATAGTAAAGTAGTTGACATTATCAGTATCATCGCAAGCAGAGTTGGCGTGTTAAGTTCATTAGATCAAACTAAAGACCAATTCGCTACAATTGATCTTCCAGCAGAAGGATTAATCTTTGCTAGTATGACAACTGATATGGTTAAAGCATTCAAAGTAATGCAAAATTATGGTCGAAATATTGACTTACCAATTCTTGGTGAAACTGAACTTATAAAATCAATTGTAAATATCTTTGGTACTTACCTAACAAGTGAAACTCATAATATCGTTACAAGAGTTCTAATGAACGCATTAGTAACATTTAGAATTTATAGTTTAACAGAAAAATTAGGACGTCCACAAGAAGCATTTGCAGATGATTTAACTAATGAAGAAGTAGACGATCTTTGTAATGATGTTAAAGCTGTATTAGAATTATTAATTGAAGCTGGTGTATTCACTAACGGAACAATTAATTTAACTGATGCAACTGGAAGCGCAACTAATGAAAAATTAGTAACTGCTTATGAAATAATCAATGGACACTTAACATTATCTGCAAAAGTTGAACGTGTATTAAATGCAATTGTTCATAGAGCATATATCGTTGGTTCAATTGATATTGATTACTCAGTAATGTCATTATCTAATGAACAATCAGCACTTTCTGATTTAGTATCTCCAGCAGTAGCAATCGCACGAGATATTATGAATGCAATCAATTCTAGAGACTTTGATTTAGCTGTATCTTTAACAATGGAAAATAGAATTAATACATTATATGTTAATGCTATGTATTCAGAAATTTTACATCAATTAGCACTTCCTGTTATCAATATTATCCTTGCAGGTGCCTTAACAGACAAATATGCATTCTTAGTATTTGATGAAAATGATGGTGTAACAATTGATAATATTATGGATGAAATCGATCTTCTATTCTGTGCAGCACGTGAAATTGTATCTGTAATTGATTACTCAAGCGGAAGCTTAGACTTCGTATTCGAAAACTTTGATAATATTAATAATGGTATTGATTTATTAATTAGTATGAAATCTGTAAATGGTGGAACTACAGATAACTTAGAAGAAATCTTCAGATATGCAATTGAAAAAGTTCTTAAAGTTACATTAAGCGACGATGTTGTAGCAATTGATGAAGTTGAAATAATTAAAACAATTATTTCTAAGATTAATCCATTAGTTCAAACAGGCGCTTATGACAATAAGAAAATTACAAAAGCTATCTTAAGTAGAACTGCTCTATATATCGTAGCAAGCATAATTGATGATATCCATGATTCAGTAATGTTATATGAAATTAAAGATCAATTAATTGATAAAGTTTCACGTATCATCCCAGCAAGCGTTCGTGATAAAGTAATTAACTTAATCAAGAATACTGATGCTGAAACATTAAAAGCTGATACACTAATTTTATCAGAAACATTAAGAATTGCCGCTCAAGCTAATATTTATCAAAATGGCGAAATAACAATCGAAACTAAAGAACAATTTAACTATATTGCAGATGCATATGAAAAAGCATTTACAATGAGCTCAATTGCTTCAAGAAGCGAAAAATTATATGAAGAAGTATTCAAACGCATTGACTTAAGCAGCATAGATACAAATCTAGATCCAATTGCAAATGTCAATAAAGCAATTGCAAACGAAGGTTGGTCATGGGCTAAAGAAACTGAAGCAATCGCTGATTTAATTAGATCATTAGGCGATGTTACAGAAAGTGGTACTAAAGTTGTATCTGGTACAAAACTTAACCTTAACTCAATTATGGATTGTACAGACCCAACTGCTCTTGCAAGTGTATTAAAAGCAATTAATAATACATCAAGCTTGAGAGTAGTATTCATCTCAATCATCAAAGATTTAGATGTTACAATTGGCTCACTAAAAGTAACAGAATTCTATAGTGATTGGCTAAATGCTCAATTAGCAGATGGTGCTTCAATGGCTCCAAAAGCTGAATGGGATGCAGAAATCGATACACTTGTAGAGATTTACTTAGATTCTAAAGACTTAAATAGCAACTTCGCAACAATGACAGACGAAGATGTAGATAGTTTAGTAGCTCTATTAAAACAAATTAATCATTCTAAATTATTCAATATCAATGCCTTAACTGAAACTCCATTAATTACTGATGCATTAAGCAATATGGTATCTAGTGGTTCAGAAGTTAAACTTGCTGACACATCAACATGGTCACTAGCAACTTGGGATCAAGAAATTGACAATTTAGGCACATTATTAAAAGACTCTATTAGAGTAGGAGCAACATCTAGCTCATTCGATATTTCATCATTAACAGAAGCTGATATTACAAGCCTATTAACTAACTTAAATAATTCACAACTTGTTAGAACAATGATTCCAACAATTATCATGGATAGTCTTCGTGATAATGATGCAGAAGATTTAGCAAGTGATTGGTTAAGAACTGAATATAATAATGTTACAGATGATAATTCAGAAACAGTTATGAGTTCAGTTGAAGAATGGAATGAAGAAATTCCTAACCTTGCAAAAATTGTTACAAGAGTAGATAAGATTGACTTCACAAATGAAGCTAATCGTAGCGACTTAGAAACAGTTTTACGAGCAATTAATCATTCAAGATTATTCAGTATTGATGCTGTTAACACTCGTTTATCAAGCGATTCATTAATGAGTAAACTTGGATTTGCAGGCAAAACTCTTGGAACGGTTACTTATGTAACTGTTCCGGGCAATGCCCAACAAACAGAAGCTAATAAGGTTGCGGCATGGGATGCAGAAATTACTGCTTTACTTGACTTAATCGATTTAGCAAGAGAATTAAATATTATAGATGGTTCAGCTAGTATTGAATCAACAGTTCAAGACTTAGATACAGAAGCTGATATAAAAGAAGTATTAGACACAATGAATAATTCTTCATTATTTAGAGTGTTACTTCCAGAAATGATCGTAAGCACTGCCGATACACTTGGCACAGGTGATTATGTATCACAATGGTTAAGAAATGAAAAAGTTTCGATGTCTGAAAAATCAGTTTGGGAAACTGAAAATGCTAAACTTGCAAAAGTGATTGCAATTATCAATAGCTCAGATATTAATTTCTCAGATTTCAATTCTTCAAGCACACTTGTAGAAGATGCAACATTATTCACAGCTAAAAAAGTTCTACTTGCAATTAATGATAGCAAGAGCTTCGTAATTGATCCAATTGTTTCAGTTATGAACACAGTAGTTAATAAAGTTGATGGTGTAAGTGGCATCGTATTAGATGCAAATAATGTCACAAATTGGGAAACTGAATTAGATGTATTATTCGGTACATTTGATGAAAGTGCCAATATTGACAAAAAAGGTGTTTACTCATTAACAAGAGATTTAGGAACAATTGATGATTCTGACGACTCATTAACTAAAGTTGGAACATTATTAGATAAGATGGTTGAATCAGATTTATTATATCCAGCATTAACTGATATCTTTACAGGCGCAATTTCTAACACTTCATTGTATGAATCAGAAGAGGGAGATACATTAAAAATCAATTATGAGATAACCACTATTACCGCTGTAAATGCAAGAATTAAAGATGAATTAACATCAATTAGCAATCCTGATGAAAGATGGTCATGGACAAAAGAAATTAATAATATGAAACAAATTAAAAAATCTATTGATGATTATAATAAGGGAACTACAACTATTATTAATGTTGCACAAGATATTAATTCAGTAATTAATAATGTAAAAGTTTCTGATGGAAACGGCGGTTATAAACCTTCTCTAATCCTTGAAGTTTCAGAAGACTTATTTGAACAAGTTAAACAAATTGCCAGCGACAATTATGGCATTAACATAGAAGAACATCTATAAAAATAAAAGGCTACCTTGAAAAAGGTAGTCTTTTGAAATATTAAAATGCGAGGAAATTTCCTTTTAGCAAAATTAACAAAATTATAATCATTCTTTATAAATCAAAGGTAAATTAAATTACAATTAGCGCTTTATTTGACAATTGTTAAAGAATATGGTATAATTATAAAGAACTAAAAAATGACCTTACTATGGTTGCCAAAACTATGGCGGAAGGAGAGTAAAATGAGACAAGGTATCCATCCAAATTACAAAAAAGTAAAAGCTATTTGTATTTCATGTGGTGCAGAATTTGAAACTGGTTCAACTTTAGATGAAATAAGAGTTGATACATGTTCTAAATGTCATCCATTCTATACAGGAGAACAAAAATTCGTTCAAACAGCTGGTAGAATTGACCGTTTCAATAAAAGAGCTGCTCTTGCAAATAAAGGAAACAAGTAATAAATCAGAGTCACTTTTTGTGGCTCTTTTTTCAAAAAAAAAATAAAAAGGAAAATAAATATGAAAAAATATATAAATATACTTTTAATCACT
>CAZPFZ010000049.1:0-8867 GCA_964585955.1 uncultured Acidiphilium sp. | reverse complement strand
ATCTCTCTCGGTGTTAAATTCATAATCTACCCCCCAATTAAACTTCTTCTACAGTAATGTTATCATTTGTAAAAATACAAATGCGACTTGCTATTTTTAACGCTTTTTCAGCAATTTGAGCAGCTGAATAATCTGTTTCTTCAATAAGTGCGCGAGCGGCTGCAAGTGCGTAATTTCCACCGCTACCGATAGCGCATACACCGCCGTCGGGTTCAATAACTTCGCCGGAACCTGAAAGCATAAACATACTTTCTTTATCAGCAACTATCATCATTGCTTCTAATTTACGAGGCATTTTGTCGTTACGCCAAAGTTCCGCCAATTCTACCGCACTGCGCATTAGATTGCCTGAATATTTATTCAACATACCCTCAAACTTTTCAGTCAATGAAAAAGCATCGGATACAGAACCCGCAAAACCCAAAATAACTTTATCGTTATATATTCTTCTTACTTTTACCGCATTGTTTTTAAATACAATGCTTTCACCCATTGTAACTTGACCGTCTCCGGCTATAGCGGTTTTTCCGTTTCTTTGAACAGCACATATTGTGGTGCCGTGAAATTCAATACTCATTATTTATAATCTCCGAAATTAATTTTATCTGTTCGAGCGAACGCTCCGCCATACCCTTCTTTTTTTCATCTTTATGTATTTTTTTTACGCTAAGCGTTAACGGCGATAAAATGCCGTAATTGGCATTCATTGGTTGAAAATCGATGTTAGGCGAACTTATATAATTAGCTAACCCCCCTAAAACAGTTTTACAATCCCATTCTATTTTTTCTTTTCCTTTCAACTGCCGATCTAAATTAATTGCAGCCATTAAGCCTGATGCCGCGCTTTCAACATACCCTTCTACACCTGTAATTTGACCTGCAAAATACGTATAATCTGAATTTTTAAGTTTAAACCAAGAATCAAGAGTTTCAGGGGAATTGATATATGTGTTTTTATGCATTACGCCGTAACGCACAAATTCGGCATTTTTTAATGCAGGGAAAATAGAAAAAACGCGTTTTTGTTCTCCAAAGAGCAAATTTGTTTGAAAACCCACTATGTTGTATAATGTACCTTGCTCATTTTCTTTTCTTAATTGCATACAGGCGTAAGGCCATCGACCTGTTTTAGGATTTGTAAGTCCAGCAGGCTTTAAAGGTCCAAACCGCAACGTATCGCGTCCGCGTGCTGCCATAACTTCAACAGGCATACAACCTTCAAAAACCTTTGCATTTTCAAAATCGTGCAATTCAACACGTTTTGCCGTTATTAATTGGTCGTAAAATTCATCATAGCCTTGCTTATCGATTGGACAATTGATATAATCGCCTTCACCTACTTCACCGTACCTATCGCAAACAAAAGCGTCAGACATATCTATACTTTCCGCTGAAACAATGGGGGCAGCTGCATCAAAAAAATAAAATGCTCCCGTTACTTTTTTAATATAATCACAAAGTTTTTGTGTCGTTAACGGGCCTGTACATATAATTGTAGGCGTATCTAAATCAATTTCTTCGATTTCTTTGCTAATAAATGTTATATTTGAAAAACTTTTTAATTGTTCGGTAACAAGTTCGGCAAATTTGTCTCGATCTACAGCCAAAGCATTACCCGCAGGCACTTTTGTTTTTTCGGCGCAAGACATAGTTATACTACCTAGCAATCGCATTTCTTCTTTCAATAAACCGCACGCATTACCGTAAACATCGTTTGATTTAAGCGAATTCGAACAAACCAACTCACAGTAATTCACATTTTTATGTGCCGGAGTAAAGGAATTAGGTTTTATGTCGTATAATTTTATATTATATCCGCGTTTAGCAAGATAATAAGTAGCTTCAACGCCGGCAAAGCCACCGCCTATTATTTCAATTGTATTATTTGTTTTCATCTTTTACTGTGAAATTACAGTCCTTGTTGGAACAACGCTTATTCTTTCCGTCCTTAGAGTAAATTAAGAATTTACCGCATTTGGGGCACAATTCACCTGTGGGCATATCCCAACTCATAAATGAACATTCGGGATAACTCGAACAACCATAAAATGTTTTACCCGCTTTGGAAATCATTTTTTTTGTGGGTTTATGGCATACAGGACAAACTCCCGCTTCTTCGGTTATACTCTTTGTGTTTTTGCATTCAGAACAATATAAATATTTACCGAAACGCCCTTTTTTTATTACCATTAATCCGCCGCATTTTTCGCATTTTTCTTCGCTTTTCTCTTCATCAATAGGTTTTACGTTAGAACATTCCGGATAATTCGGGCAAGCAAGGAATTTTCCGAACTTACCTGCCTTTACGATCATCCTCGCGCCGCATTTTTCACAAACTATGTCACTTTCTTCAACATTTTCCGATTTTATATTGGAGCATTTAGGGTAATTTGAACACGCTAGGTATCTACCATATCTACCTGATTTTCTAATCATAAAAGCGCCGCATTTTTCACAAACAATATCTGTTTGTTCATCCCCATCGGAATTTGCTTTTTCAAGTTGAGTTGCAAAGTGAGGATAAAAATCGCCTATTATTTGATGCCAATCCTTTCCGCCGTTTTCAATATCATCTAACTTATCTTCCATACCAGCGGTAAAACCAACATCCATTATATCAGGGAAATACTTTATAAGCATCTCAGTCATTTTAAATGCTATTTCAGTAGGTAGAATAAATTTACCGTCTTTTACAGTATATTTTCTTTTGCTTAAAACCGAAATAATCGATGCATAAGTCGAAGGACGGCCTATCCCCTTGTCTTCCATCGCCTTTACTAATGAGGCGTCAGTAAATCTTACGGGAGGCTTAGTAAATTTTTGTTCACCATCCAATTTTACAAGTTTTAAAACGTCACCGCAATTTACACAAGGCAAAGTTTTGTTTTCAGCTACATCGTCATCATCTTTTTTCATATCGTCATAAACAACGGTGAAGCCTTTGAAATTTACCGTTCTTCCGCTTGTTTTAAAAATATATTCGTTTGCTGCGGTAACTTCGATTTTAACTTGATCATATATAGCTTCGGTCATTTGAGAAGCAAGAAATCTATCGTAAATTAGCTTATATAAATTATAATGATTTTTATCCAAAAGTCCTTTTACGCTTTCGGGGGTAACAGAAAGGTCTATAGGTCTTATTGCTTCGTGCGCATCTTGGCTATTGCTTTTTGATTTATAAAAATTAGGTTGCTTGGGCAAATATTCCGACCCAAAAGTATTCGCTATATATGTTCTAGCTGCAGCTTGAGCATCCGAGCTTATTCTTACCGAATCTGTTCTTATATAAGTAACCAATGCCAAATGCCCTTTGGGTGTTTCAATACCCTCGTAAAGATGTTGAGCAACAGACATAATCATCGGTGATGACATATTTAATTTGTTTGCGGCATCTTGTTGCATTGTACTTGTAGTAAACGGGGGCAATGCATGTGATTTCACGACCGATTTTTTTACATCTGAAACCACAAAATCACTTGCTCTTAAAAGTTCAAGCAGTTTATCTGCTTCTTCTTTATTAGAAGGTTTATATTTTTTACCCTTTTTTTCTACAAGCAAAGTTTTAAACTGCGGCGGAGCGGATGCCTTTAATGTGGCAGTAAGATTCCAAAATTCCTGCGGTTTAAAAGCTTTAATTTCATTTTCGCGTTCTACTATAAGACGCAAAGTAACCGATTGCACTCTACCGGCAGAAAGTCCGTCTTTTATACGCTTGCATAAAAATGGACTTAGTTTATACCCCACTAAACGGTCCAAAACTCTTCGTGCTTGTTGCGAATCGACCAAATTTTTATTTATTTCACGCGGATTAGCCAAAGCATTTAATATTGCTTTTTCGCTTACTTCGTTGAAAACAATTCTTTGAGCTTTATTTTGTAATTTTAAAACCTCCATTAAGTGCCATGATATTGCTTCGCCTTCACGGTCCGGGTCGGTTGCTAAAAAGACTTTATCTGCTTTAGTTGCTTTTTCTGAAAGTCTCTTAATAATATTCTTTTTCTCGGCTGAAATTACATAATACGGCTCGTAACCGGCAGACAAATTAACTCCTAAGCGTTTTTCTGGTAGATCTCTTATATGACCTTCGCTTGCATCAACTTTATATTTGCCTTTAAGATATTTTTCAATTGTTTTTGCTTTAGATGGTGATTCTACTATAATTAACGGCATATTTTAAACTCCATATTTGGTTTATTCATTAATATTATTTTCATCGTTTTTTACTTTTATAAGTGCAGTATAGGTATTCCCCACACCTTTTGCTACCGCTTTTTTTATTTCGAGCATGGATAAAACAGGCATAACTTCGTAAGCTTTTAATCCGCTTTGTTCGCATATAAAGTCTATCGTCGACTGACCGTCAATAGCCCTTAATACCTTTAATTCGTCTTGCGTTAAATCGATATTTTTTTCTTTAAGTTCAAAACCTTCGCATAAAGCTATATCTTCAGAATTTTCAATTAAATGAGCTTTACCGAGCTTTAATAAAAGATTGCATATTTCTCCGCTTTTTTCACCAAGCGAATATGGAAACGCATAAATATTTTTACTGTAGGCTTCGGCAAATTTTGCCGTATACCGCGTTCCGCTTGTCATGCTACCGCTTGCAATTAATACACTTCCGCTAAGTGCTGCAATTATACGATTGCGCATCGGAAAACGCCAAGGTGCCGAAGGTGTTTCAGGTGGATATTCTGAAATAATCAATCCGTTTTCGCTAACCTTTTGAATTAACGACCTATTAGATTCCGGATAAATATAGTCGCTTCCGTGCGCTAAAACGCTAATTATTTTACCGCTTTTTAACGCGCCAATTATTGCGCTACGATCTCCACCTACTGCACTGCCTGTTACTATAACGTATCCGTTATCTGTTAAATCCTCACAAATTCCTTCAATTGTTCTTAAAACAAAAGGCATAGTCTTTCTTGACCCTACAACACCGAACATCTTTTCGGATTTTAATAAATCAAGATTGCCTTTGGCATAAAATGCTAAGGGATATAATGGATAATTTAATAAATTGCGTGGGTATTCGCTATTGTTATACGTTATAACCGAAACGCCCTTCTTATCAAGCCGTTCTTTTATAGAAAAAGCAAAATCACGATTAAGAGAATGAGACAAAGTATTTGCCACAGTATCGCCTATGTTATTTCTTGCATATTCCACGGCAAGCGAATTATCAAAAAATATGTCTTCCGCATTTTTATATAAACCTAAGATAGAAGCCTTGTGTTTATATTCAAAGCCTTCATAACCATCAAGCAAAATTACGGCTAACTCATTTAAACTGTATTCTTTCATTTTTACTTACAATACATTAACATTTAGAAAAACCGAAGCTTCTATATCCTACAGCTTCAAGAATATGTTTAGGTAATATATTTTCTTCCAACTCCATATCGGCAATGGTTCGCGCAACTTTTAAAATACGACTACGACCTCTTGCTGACAAACCGAGGTTTTCAAAAGAAACCCTCATAATTTGTTCACTCTCCTTTGAAAGAGCGCAATATTTTTCCAATTGTTTTTCGTGCATTTCACTGTTGGTTCTTATGCCGTCTTCTTCAAATCTTGCACGTTGAATCAACCTTGTTCTGTTTACTCGTTTTCTAACGACCGCAGAAGGTTCCTCTTTCGTATCGGAAACGAGATCATCATACTTTACTCCGTCAACTTCAATTTGTAAATCTATTCGGTCAAGCAACGGTCCTGAAATTTTTGCCCTATACTTTTCTATTTGCGAAGCAGAACATCTACATTCGGAAATTTTTGAACCGTAATTACCGCAAGGACAGGGATTCATACTGCCTACAAGCATAAAACTCGCAGGATATTCAACAGTCATTCTCGCACGTGAAACAGTAACAATCCTGTCTTCTAACGGTTGACGAAGACTTTCAAGTGCGCTGCGCGGATATTCGGGCATTTCGTCCAAATATAAAACTCCGTTATGTGCCAAGCTTATTACACCGGGTTTAGCAGCAGCACCACCCCCCACTAAAGCTATATTAGATGCCGTATGATGCGGCGTAAAAAATGGACGCTTTTTTACTATACCCTCGTTTTCCCTTAAAAGTCCCGCAACTGAATGAATTTTAGTAGTTTCAAGTGCCTCTTCAAAACTCATATCCGGCATAATTGAAGGAATACATTTTGCAAGCATTGTTTTACCCGATCCGGGTGAGCCAACAAGTAAAATGTTATGACCGCCGCTTACTGCGACTTCTAACGCTCTTTTGGCAATAGCTTGCCCTTTAACAAACTTTAAGTCTTCACCACGCTCGAATTCACAAACCGTATACTCAACGGAGTGAAGGCGTTCAACGGGAAAAGTTCCCGATAAATGCCCTAAAACCTGGTTTAAGTTTTTGCAAGGGAATATATCAATACCGTCTATATATTCAGCTTCCTTGACGTTTGCAAATGGCACAACAAATTTTTTCATTCCCTGCTTTCTTGCAGAAATAAGCAAGGGCATTAAACCGTTTATTCCGCGAATATTGCCATCTAACGATAACTCGCCTATAAAAACATATTGAGAGATATCTTCCTTAATTATATCGGAAGTTGCCTTAATTATACCAATAGCAACAGGTAAATCGAGATAAACACCCTCTTTTTTTATATCGGCGGGCGCAAGATTAACTGTAATTACACCATTAGGAAAATGCTTGCCGCTGTTTTTTATTGCAGAGCGTACACGCTCTCTTGATTCTTTTACGGCAGCATCCGGCAACCCTACGATGTCCATTCTCGGCAATCCCGGACCTATATCGGTTTCAACCTCAACTTTAAAAGCATTTAATCCGATTATGCCGAGACCATTTACTTTACTTAACATAAAAATTCCTCTCTAAAGTAAAAGTTAACCGTTTATATCATCCACAAAAACAAATATTCCGCAAGATTATGCGGTATAGCTATAGATAAAAAACCTACAACTGCCACACAGAAAAACAAAATCGCGATAACCGATGCGAGTGTTTGAGTTACCCCCACCAAAGCCTCGCCTAAGCAAGTGCTAAAAATCTTATGTGCAAATGGTATGAATAAAACCATTATAAACAATAAATAAGCAAAATCGTAATAAAAGTTTCTACCCACAAAACATACATAGCAAATAAACGTCGCTATAAACGATATTAGTAAAAATTCTATAACGGATTTATATTCATCAAGTACTGCGCGATATTGATCTTTTTTTGTATTTTTACCTTTTAAAACAATATAGAAACTTGCAATTAATACAACCGCGACCGTACCTAATACAACAAGTGCTTTATTAGAGAATATGTATTTTTCAAAAAGTCCGCTTAACTTATCTCCACCAAATCCAAATAACCAAGTTACAAAAAGCTCACTTCCATCCACTTGCCAATTTTTCGCGATTCCATGAAAGATAATATAAAAAATATTATTCGAAGCATAATATTGAGCATAAAACGGGAAAAATATTCCATAAGTAATCATTGATATAAGTAACGGAACGATAACAAAACTTACTATCCCTAAAAATATAATGGATTTTAACAGCTTTGTTGTGTTTTCACGTTCAAATTCTTTTTGTAAGCCTTCAGCCTGTAAAAGTAAGCTCTTTTGTTTTTTTACTTTATTTTTACAAGATATAACATAAAGCACCGCGAGAGTGGGTAAAGCTACTACCGATACGAAATGCGTAGCCATTGCAATTGATGCAAATATACTAGACAAAAGCGAATACTTTAATGTACGCAACGGTTTATTTGAATTTATATGCGAAAAATAAAAGTTTGCTAAACAGCAAAAAGCTGCAACAACAAAAAATAAAGCAATTGATATCGGAAGTCCAACTCCTGCAATACACAACGATAGACCACCAATAATCCAAGAACAAACGGCCAATAATGCATATTTTTCAGAAGCAAAAATTTTTTTTGCAAGATAATATATTAAATAGTTGGTAGCAATCGAAAAAATAAACGGTACCAGCCTAAGCGCAAACGGACTTAATCCAAACAAACATAATCCAATACAAGTAAAAAACAAGCTTAATGGACCAAAGGAATCACTCAAATAAAAGCCGCGACTCGAAAGTATATTTTTAGCACTTACCAACAGTTCGGCTTCTTTATTTGTAAAAGTCGAATACGTATTTAACGCAAAGGCATTTTGACCATCTGCAACGCCCGAAAAAACATCTGCGCTTGAATCGTCAGAAGAAACAAAAACATGCTTTTCGTTATTCCAAACTATTCCGCCTGCGCATGATGCCGAAATTATATTATTATTTTCGTCGGTAAAAGCTATTTCGTAAATATCCAAATTATTTTTAAGCGATATTTTTATATATTTTGCAGTTACCGAGTATCTATCCGTACCACCGTTGTTTAATTTATGCCAACCGGGTGTGATTGTTTTTCCGTCTTCCGCTTTTAAATACAGTGTATGTTTAGCAACATAGTTTGTTTTTTTAAGCGTTTCAAGAGAGGTGCCCGTTTGTACGGTAACTTCAATTTTTCCGTCTGGAACTTCATCATATACGTTTCCAACGAAAAAATACATATAATCAATCTTATCCGAAAGTTCTAATATTACACTATCTGCTTGACGTACGTTATCCACAGACATTGGGGAAACAGTCCAAACATTTCCCAAAGAATTAACGTTGCCTAAAGCAAAACACATAAACGGAACGTACAGTAAAGTAATAATAAGTAACCCTATTATACCGAAATAATTTTTAAAAATGCTTTTCATAATAAACCTTGCAATATAACCATATTGCGGCATGACAGTATTTTATATGTTAACATGCGTCCTTTTTATAATACAATCACTAAAAAAAAATGTAAAGCGTTTTTTTGCGATTTTTTTATTTTCAT
>CAZPFZ010000048.1:0-8923 GCA_964585955.1 uncultured Acidiphilium sp. | reverse complement strand
ATAGTATATATAATAAATTTTTTTTTGTCAAGGCAAGCACCCTTAAAAACTCAACTTAAGGGAATAAAATTAATGCAAATAAAAAACAAATAACGTCAAAATAGGCTTTACTTTTTTTATAATTTATGGTAAAATGCAATACTGCGAGGTAAACATGGACAATACAATAGAATTACTTAGAAGAGCAAAAAAAGAAAGCGGCATGACCCTAAAGCAGGTTTCCGAGGCATCGGGCGTATCGCTTGGTACTTGTAACAAACTGTTTTCAGGCGGATTAAACAGCATAAAAACAGAAACAGCCGAAAAACTTGGCAAGACGTTAGGTGTAAATCTGTCAAAATTGATGGAATATAAAGACCGTACAATAGAAAAGCTGTTTGATAACTATGGCTTTATAAAATGCGGTGCATTCACCAACGAAGTTAAGGTTGGCGATGTAGATTATAACACAAAAACCACAATTGAAATAATAAAAAAAGCCAATCGTAACGGCGTAGTACTTGCTGTCTTTCCCGAATTAAATTTAACATCTTACACTGTGGGCGATTTAGTATATCAAAATACTTTATTAGATTCCGCACTCGATGGTTTACAACAGATTATAGATAGCACGCGCGGCAGAGATATGCTCGTGTTTGTCGGCTTGCCTGTTCGCGTAAATGGCAGAATATACAATTGTGCAGCCGCAGTATCAAAGGGGCGTTTGCTTGCGGTTATACCAAAGCGCAACTTGCCCAATTATAACGAATTTTACGAAAAACGCTATTTTGCGCCTGCACCCGATAAGGTCTTTAATATAACCTTATGCGGTTTCACCGTTCCTTTTGGTTACAAAATTGTGTTTACAAACACATTAGTTCCCGAAATGAAGGTTGCATGTGAAATATGTGAAGATATTTGGGTTCCCGATTCACCTTCGGTTTCACATTCGTATGCCGGGGCAAACATTATAGTAAACCTTTCTTCGAGTAACGAAACCGCCGGTAAATACCATTATCGCAGACAATTAGTTTCTATGCAGTCGTCAAAATGCTTATGCGGCTATATTTATGCAGACAGCGGCTTTGGCGAAAGTACTTCCGATGTAGTATTTTCAGGACACAATATTATATACGAAGCAGGCAGAAAACTTGACGAAAGTCCTCTTTTCGGCGATGGTATAGCCATTTCCGATATAGATTGTTCATTTTTGGAATTTGAACGTTCAAAAAAATTCCTTTCAAAATCCATACCCGAAGATTACACTTACGTAAAATTTGAAGTAGGCACAAGTGTTTTTAAATTACAGCGTCATTTTTCAAAAACGCCGTTTATTCCATCCGATAAGCCAAGTCTTAACGATAGATGCGAGAATATTTTGCAAATTCAGTCGCATGCCTTGTTAAAAAGAATAAAGCATGTTAATCCGCAAAAACTTGTGTTGGGGGTATCTGGCGGATTAGATAGCACTCTGGCAATGCTCGTATGCGTCCGCGCACTTGCTTTGGCGGATAGAAAACCAAGCGATCTTGTGGCAATTTCAATGCCGTGTTTTGGTACTACAAGTCGCACGCGCAATAATGCAAAATCACTTTCTAAAGCACTTGGCGTTACTTTTAAAGAAATAGATATTTCCGAAAGTGTTTTAAAACATTTTGAAGATATAGGTCAAAACAAAAAAGTCAGCGACGTAACCTTTGAAAATTCGCAGGCGCGTGAACGCACGCAAATTTTAATGGATTACGCATGCAAAGTGGGCGGTTTTGTCGTCGGTACGGGAGATCTTTCCGAAAGTGCGCTTGGTTGGGCAACATATAACGGCGATCATATGTCGATGTACAACGTAAATGCAACGGTGCCAAAAACTTTGGCTAAATGCATTGTTCAGTACGAAGGAGATAAATGCGGTGGCTTAGTAAAAGAAATTTTGCTCGATGTCATCGATACGCCCATAAGCCCAGAACTTATCCCTGCCAAAGACGATCAGATTACGCAACCCACCGAAGCTGTCGTCGGGCCGTATATTTTAAACGACTTTTTCCTATATTATTTTGTAAAACATGGTTTTTCACCTTCAAAAGTGTATTATATTGCAAAACATACATTTTTAGGGGATTATAAAAAAGAAGAGATTGCCAAGTGGTTGGAATTGTTTATAAAAAGATTTTTTAACTCTCAGTTTAAGCGTTCCTGCTGTCCCGACGGTATAAAATCGGGTGCACTCGGTCTTTCATCGCGTGGCGATTGGAGAATGCCTTCCGATGCAACTTGTGCTGTATGGTTGGAAGATTTAAAAGCCGCCGTAGAAAAAGATGCTGCAAAAAATTAATCATTATTAGTGTATGAGGTAAAATTTGCGGCGTTAAAACTTAATGCATTTTTACGCTTCTTTTATGGTAAACAACAAACGCCACCCACCATATAAGGTGAGTGGCGTAAATACTAAAATATGTTGCAATTGTTAATTTTTTTTACAAAGATAGCGCTATTATTTGTTGTCAGTTGTGTTTTCGGGCTTAACTATTATCGCTGTTTTAGAAAAACGTTTAACTGATTGAAATGCCTTTTCGCACTGTTCGCGGGTAGAATATCCTTCGCCTATGCAAAGCAACCTGTTTGAAGTGGAAAAAATTTTAAAAACAAAATTACCGTTTTTATCCAAGTTAATGGCGTAGTTTTCCTTTTCAATATTCTTTTTAAGCGTGTCAATTCCGCTTTTTATTCCGCTAATCGATGTGTAGCTTTCGGTCGAAAGCATAGTTTCGCCGTTCGAAGCTTTAAGCAATGCGCTATATCTGTTATCTTCTTGAATAATAAGCCATTTTCCGCTATATCTCGTGTTTAATTCGTGGCGGTTGTCTTGAGTGTTTTCCGGTGTATCGTTTGATAAAACGTTATTTTTGTCTTCACTGTCGGTGCTATGTGTGTTAGCATTTAAAGCAAAATCGTCTTCAGTCAACTGTTCTTTCGAATCATTAAGCACTTGAGAGGGAGCAAAAGTTTCATCTTCTGTATTGTCTTGCAATACGGTTAACGAAGTATATTGCATTTCGGGTAAGTTGTCCGACTCGTCCTTTTCTTGTAAATCGGAAAAATCCGATTGAGCGGCGTCAGCAACTGCAAGTTCGTCTTTGTTTTTTGCGTGTTTATAAAACAAACAAATTACAACTACTGCCGCAACACAAGCCAACAAGGTGGCGGCAAAAACAATTACATATGTGGGATTGTTATTAAGATATTCGATTATTTTTTGCATAATTTTCCTCATTTACACACAACAGTTTAATACTTTTTCGTGATTATGTCAATAAAAATAATCGTAATAAAGTTTTTTTAATCGGTTTGTAAGTTATTTGGGTAAAAAAACTCGATAAAAAAACAGTTATTTAAAAAGGGGTTTTAGCATGAAACAATATTTTGCTGTAATAATAGGCGGTGGTTTTTCCGGTTTATGCCTCGCCTCAATGCTAACTAATTCGTTCACAAACAAGCCAATCGCATTGTTAGAAGCAAACAAAAGGGTGGGTAAAAAAATACTTTCAACGGGCAACGGGCAGGGTAATATAACCAATGCTTGTTTAAGTGCGGAACGCTATCACGGCGATCGCTCTTTTGCTTGTGATGTTTTTAAAAGGTACGATAACATTTCGCTTTTAAACTTTTTTTCTAATTTAGGCTTAATTTATGCCGAGCGCGACAATAAATATTATCCCGCAAGTTTTTTTGCGGGATCTGTTTGCGATGTCTTACGTTTTTCGTTGGAAGAAAAAAACACCGAAATTTTTACAGAGCGTTGCGTTACCGAAATTACAAAAAATAAAAACGGCATATTTTGCGTTAAGTGTTCAAACGGCGAAGAGTTTTTTGCACACAACGTAATAGCGGCATTCGGCGGTAGTAGCGGCGATGGTTTTTGTACCGACGGCAGCAGTTATTCGCTCGTAAAAGCTTTAGGGCATACAATAACAAAACTTTCTCCGTCTTTGGTTCAGCTAAAAACCGAACGTGAAAAAATAAAAGGGTTAAAGGGACTCAAAACCGAAGCCGAAGTTAAACTTTGCGATCAAAATAGACAACTTTGCTCTTTTTTCGGTGATTTACTCTTTACCGATTTTGGTGTAAGCGGAAACACCGTTTTTTCGGCGTCCGCATATTTATCTGAGTGCAAAAATCCTGTTTTACATATAGAATTTTTGCCTAAAATAAGTGAAAGTGATTTAACGCGTGCACTTTTAAATAAGAATAAAAATAAAATGACTTGTTCTCGCTTGCTTGTATCCGTTTTGCCTTCCCGCTTGGCGTTATGTATATGTGCGGCTGCAAATGTCGAGCCCGAAAGTTATGCCGATAAACAATCTGTAACAAAAATAGTTAAAGCAATAAAAGATTATTCTTTAACCGTTTTAGGTACGGCAGGTTTTAAAAGCTCGCAGGTTACGTCAGGCGGAATAAACACTCGCGAAATAGATGTAAAAACAATGCAAAGCAATCTTTGTAAGGGGCTATATATTATAGGTGAAGCATTAAACGTGGACGGAGATTGCGGTGGCTATAATCTTCAGTGGGCGTATTCTTCGGCGGCAGTTTGCGCGGAGGCGTTAAATGAAAAAAATTGACGGAATAAAACTTAAAATTAATGAAAGTGAGGACATACTAAAAACATATGCGGCAAAGCTCGCTCATGTTCGGGTTAACGATATAAAATGTTTTCATATTCTAAAAAAATCGTTAGACGCACGCGACAAAAACAATATTTTTTATACCTATAACGTAGAATTTTCTTGTTGTGAAGAAAAACCTTCCGAGCCGGAATACCCCAAGGCAAGCGGAACGGTTGCCGTAATAGGCGCGGGTCCTTGCGGTTTGTTTACTGCTTTATATTTGGCGCGGTGCGGCGTAAAACCCGTACTGTTCGAGCGCGGTGAAAATGTTGAAAAACGAAAAATCATAAACGACGAATTTTTAAAAACACGCGTTTTAAACGAAGAATGTAACATACAGTTCGGTGAGGGCGGCGCAGGCACTTTTTCCGATGGCAAACTTAATACACAGGTAAATAACGAACGCGTTAAGGCTGCAATAAACGACTTTATCAAGTTTGGCGCCCCTGAGGAAATAGGTTATCTTTCAAAGCCGCATATCGGCAGCGATAAACTCCCCCTTGTAATAAAAAATATACGAAATGAAATTATACGTCTTGGCGGAGAGGTAATATTTGGCGCAAAAGTGTGCGATTTTCAAATAGAAAACGGGCAACTTAAAGGTATTTATTACATAAGCGGCGGAAACAAACAGTTTTTCCGCACCGATTACGCGGTGCTCGCTGTAGGGCACAGCTCGCGCGATACTTTTGCCGTTCTAAATAAACTCGGCGTGGCAATGCAACCTAAAGCCTTTGCAGTCGGGTTCCGCATAGAACATTTACAAAGTCACATAGGCTATGCTCAATACGGCAAGCAAAGCGTAAATTTGCCTCCTGCCGATTATAAGCTTGTAAGCCACGCGGGCGAGCGTGATGTTTTTAGTTTTTGTATGTGTCCCGGTGGATATGTTATGGCTGCCGCAAGCGAAAAAAATACCGTCGTTGTTAACGGAATGAGCGAATATTTGCGTGACGGAGCAAATGCAAACAGCGCTATTGTATGTCAGGTTGATAGTCGGGATTTTATAGGTGACGATGCTTTATCGGGCGTTAGGTTTCAGCAAGAAATCGAACGTAAAGCATTTGAGGCTGGCGGTGGCGGATACAAAGCCCCCGTTCAGCTTGTACGCGATTTTTTAGCGCAAAAACAGTCAAATGCGTTCGGTGATGTGTTACCAACCTATCCTATAGGTACTTTTTTTTACAATTTGAATAATTTTTTCAAAAAATCGGTGACAACTTCGATTATGTGTGCTATAATGGATATGGAAAAAAGGATAAAAGGATTTTCGGATAGCGACGCCGTTTTAACGGGTGTTGAAAGTCGAACTTCATCGCCTTTAAGAATTTTACGCAATGAGCACGGCGAAAGCGTAAATGTTGGCGGACTTTTTCCTGCAGGTGAAGGGGCAGGTTATGCCGGAGGAATATCAAGTGCCGCGGCAGACGGAATTAAAACCGCGTTTGCGGTGGTAAACCGTATAATTAACGGGAATTTATAAATTTGTTAAAATTAACTGCATTACATAAGAGGAGCATATGATTTTAAACTATAACGGGCATTCGTGCTTTACCGTTCGCGATGGCGAAAGAACGCTTGTTTTCGATCCCTTTCAAAAGATCGGTTACCAATTGCAACCAACAACTTGCGATTACTGTTTATGCACGCATAAGCATTTTGATCACTTTGCGGTTGAAAACATTAATTGCAAAGCGGTTATTTGTCCCGATAATTACTTAAAATTTCCGTTTGTTAGGGCAATAAAAACCTATCACGACGATGCGTGTGGCGAAAAACGTGGAGAAAACCTTGTGTTTATTTATAAAAGCGAGGGTATAACGTTATGCCATTTTGGCGATTTAGGCGAGCCTTTTTCGCAAAGCTTATGTGATAAAATAGGAAAAGTAGATGTTTTGCTCATTCCTGTAGGCGGTAATTACACAATAAATGCGTTAAATGCCGCAAAATATGCAAAACAGCTAAATGCACCTATAGTTATTCCTATGCATTACAAAACAAAGCGCAGTAATATAGATATAGAGTCAAAAGAGGAGTTTTTATCATATTTTGGCAATGTTATAAAAGTTGAAAATCACGTAACCATAAAACAAAAAAATTTGCCTCAACAGCAAACGGTGTTTGATTTTAACGACGACTTATTTTAATTAAAATTTTTTCAATTTTATTAAAAATTGTCAATACAAATGAAGGGGAAATAAAAAATGGAAAAAGAAGCGCACAAATATACAAGTAGCGAACTTGATGCAATGACCGTCCATGATTTAAGAATAGCGCTAAGTAAACTCGGCGGAACGCCAATGCTTAAAAATAGGCGCGAAATGATGGATGAAATTACAAATATACAATTAGGCAATATTATTCCGCAAAGAAGTAATCGTGGCAGAAAGCCTAAGTTTAAAAAAGCCGAAGCCATGCTTGCAAAAAAAGAAGAAGAAGAAAAAAAAGAACAACAAGCCCTTTCGCAAAACGGTAATTTTAACGAATATCCTCCATTTTTAAGAGAGCAAGCACCTTATCGTTCCAATTATTATCCCGATTACCAAATAAACTATCGCGGCATAAACAAGCATAACCAACAGGAACCCATTTCGCGCTACGGTTCGCAACAATATATTAATAGGTCGCCTTATGTAGAACAGCGTGATATGGATTTTGCCGTATCTGATATAGATAATTGCGAAGAAAAATCGGTAGTTGCTTGCGGCGTTTTAGATATAGCCGACGGCCACGGATTTTTACGCACGTTAGATTTACATAAAAGTATGCCCGATTATTATGTAGATAGGCAAATAATAAGAAAATACGATTTAATGTCAGGCGATTATATTATAGGCTATGCGTTGGATAATTATGAAAAAAAATCGTTTATTTTAAAAGAGGTTATAAAAATTAACGATATCAACGTCAGTGAGTTTAAAAGGTCAACTCTTTTCGAAAATCGTGCCGCCGTATACCCACGTGAAAGATTAAATATAGACGGTGCGTCAAACGATTTTGCTTTGCGTGCCATAGATTTATTCGTGCCCTTGGCAAAAGGTCAGCGCGGACTAATAACGGCACCTGCAAGAATGGGTAAAACCACCTTGCTAAAACGTTTTGCTCTCGAAATAGAAAAAAAATTTCCCGAAATAAAACTTATGGTTTTGCTTATAGCCGAGCGCCCCGAAGAAATTACAGATTTTGTGTATATGTTCAAAGATGCCGAAATCATGGCTTCTTCGTTCGACGATTTACCCGATAAACAGGTTATGCTTGCCGAACTTTGTCTTGAAAACGCAAAAAGGCAAGTTGAGTGCGGTAAAGATGTAATTATTTTATGCGATTCCATAACAAAGCTTGCAAAAGCATATCACGGTTTAATGCCAATGCCGCAAAAAGGTTTGTTTGAATTTAACGTTCAGGCAGTGGGAGCAGCTAAACGCTTTTTCGGTTGCGCGCGAAACACTCAAGAGGGTGGCTCGCTTACGATTATTTCTCTTGCTAACGTAAAAAGCGGTAACGAAATCGACGATATGATTTATATGTCTTTGCGTGAAAATTGTAATTTTGAAGTTGTTTTATCTGAACCCAAGCCGGAATATGACGTTTTTCCTGTGGTAGATTTATCAAAATCCGGCACACGCAATGAGGAAATTTTGTATAGTGAAGATAAGTTTGCTACCATTCGAAAAATTAAAAACAAGCTTTTGCAAAGTGATAATCCGTTTAGCGTTTTTGTAACAACGGCTCAAAATACTTCTTCTAACAAAGAATTATTAGATAAATCCGAAGTGTTTTTTAAAAACTAATAAAAACTATAGGAAGCAATCTTTTGCCATTCGGCAAAATCTTTGCAAAACTTTTTGTTTTGCCGTAAAAACTGCGTTTTTACATTTCTTAGTTTGAAATACGGCGAAGTTGTAAAATCTTGCAAGCAAGTTTTCAACTTTTTGTATTACAAAATATACTAAAAAGGCTTTATTTTATAAGGGATAAAAAGTAATCGTAAATGACTTTTCCCGTTTGTTCGTTTTCGTCCGAAAGTCTTTCCGGATGAAACTGAACTGCTATTATTCGTCCGTTTTCGTGTTGCAAAGCTTCAATTACATCATCCGAGCTTTTGCTGCAAACAAAAAGTTTTTCGCCCAAGGCTTTTACGCTTTGCCTGTGTGCCGAATTAACCATTGTTTTATATCCAAAAAGTTCGTTCATAAAGCCTTTTTTGCAATTATAAACATTATGATAAACGTCTTTTTCGTTATTATAGTGTTTTTTTGCTTTTTCAATGGTCTGATTAAGCG
>CAZPFZ010000047.1:0-8931 GCA_964585955.1 uncultured Acidiphilium sp. | reverse complement strand
ATTATATCTATATCTATAAATTCTGTATGTCCACAAACTTTGATCGGGATAATCAAGTTCGCTCATAGTGTAAGCTATTTCTATACCGTTTGAACTATCGAACCACCCATATGCATCGCGCATGATGCAACAGTTATGATTGCGGTGATATCCGCTCTTTTCGTAATCTATATCAAAAACCTTTGTCCATTTAGCGTCGGTTTTACCAAATACCGCACCCACGGTGGTATCTTTTAAATTACCGCTGATGTAAGCGACTGTTGATTTTTCGGCAACAAACGAAGGCTGATTTGGACTTGTAAACGGGCGCGAATCGGCAATCATATAAAAATTACCGCTGTAACTATCGTATGCGAAATCGGCGTTAGAAATAAAGCCCGTGCCGCTACCGTCGTTATACATCCAACCTTTTACGGGAACTTCGCCGCGCGCTTCTAACTTAGGTGCAGAAAGATTTGAAAAATCCCATCTTTCTACCATGGAGCAGGTTTTTGTGGGTAAGCCTGCTGTATAAAACAACAAGACTTTACCTTTTTTATCTATATTAACCAAGCTCGGTTGACCGTACCCCCAAGTGTTGTATTCTTCGGGAAATTTAGCAATGGGGTTTATGCTGTCACACTTAATCCAAGGTCCTTGCGGCTGTTTGGCAACTGCAAGACCTACTTCGTTGCGCATATTATTGCTCGTTACACAGCCAAGATATGTCATTAAATAATTGTAATTTTCGCCATTATATAAAAATTCGCCTTTTATAACTGCGGGATCGCAAGTGTGGCGTGAATCCCACGTGTTTTCGGTAGGCGATAAAACCAACTGCTTTTCGCTCCAATACCATTCGCCGTTTATTTTTACACCATGACGAAAAGCAATGTAATCGGTAATATTGCCGTTATCTTTATTGGAGCAGTAATAGGCGTAAGCCGTACTATCGTCTTCGTAAAAAATAGAAGAACAGTAATTGTAAATACGTGCAAACTCGTCTTCAAAAAACATTTGTCCGCTATCGGATTCTTTTACGTAACCGGTAGGAATAATCCACTCTTCGCCAACGTCGGAGCTAGACAAGCTACTGCTACTATCGGTATTACCGCCACCGCCACCAACGCATGCCGTGAAGCCAGAGCAGACAAGTAAACTTACAAAAATAAGTGATAAGGTCTTTTTCATAAAGGAGCCCCCTCTTAATTAAAAATTGTATATACTTTGCAAAAAATAAAATGTTCGGCAGCGGTGACTTGTTAAGTCGCCGCCGCCAATTTTAGTTAAAAGCGAATTACCGCTTTAATTTTAGTTTTCCTTTTTTCCTTTAATAACGCCAACCGTCAATGCGATTACGGCAAGAGATAAAACACTGCTCATCATGCCGATTGAAGAAGAACAAGATTTGCTTTCAGTTGCATCGTTACCGCTTTGAGCGGGAGCAGAAGTGCTTGCACTGCTCGAATCGGGCTCGCTTGAGCTTGAATCGTCGGGGACATCGGGCGTGTCGGGTTCTTCGTAACCGGGAGTTTCAACCAACAACAAACGACGAAGTGCAAAGTTATTTACGTGAGCTTCAGAACCGGGGCAAGAAACTAATGTTCCGCCGGATGCACCTGCACCGATTTGTTCGTCGGTCATAGTTGCAGGGTTGAATACGGTTGTGAATACCTTGTTTTGTAAATCTACATTAGCCATTCTGCCTACGCACATAGAACGGCCTAAGCCCCATAAATGGTCCATACCTATAACGATTTTTGTAATTTTGCCCATTTCGGTAGCAGTTTGATTTAAAAGTTCACCGTTATATCTATCGGTTAAGCTAAACCATTCTTTTTGAATATATAACGTGCCGTAGCTGCCTTCTCCATAGAAGAAGTTATTAAATAACGTGCTCATACCGACAGGAACGCGATCTGCAACGCAAGTATAATCCGTACGAGAGTGATCTGCAATCCAAACGGCACCGTTTTCGTCTATAACCAAAACTTTAAAATAACATTCGGGCGATAAGCAAAGTACGTTAAGAGCTAAGCCTGAAGTCATATCGAATGCGTTGTCGCCTAAGTTTAATTCCATATAACCGAAATCTTCATCGGCATCGTCGGCAGTTATGGCAGAGCCGCCTTCAAAAGCAGTTTTAACACTTATAACAAGCTGATTTTCCCATTCTTCGGGCAAATAAATTCCGCCGAATTTTACAAAAGAATAAGAATAGGTATCAAATACGGTAATACCGCTATCGACTGTAACTTTTTCGTCGGTTACAATATTGTTTTCTGCAGTGTAGCCTATTGTGGACATTACGGTTGCTATATCGCTGCTTGCAGCTTTAAATTGTGAAAGATTTAAAATTTCTTTAACTGTTTCTGCAGTGCCGCCCGTAACAAAATCCAACCAAGTGGGAGTGCCGCCTACTTCTGTGGCAACGCCTACTTTATATTCCATTTTTTGGAGATGAGTTTCGTTAAATGTGAATGTGAACGAGCTTAAACTTGTTTGACCGGGTAAATAATCTTTAACCGAGAAATAGAAAATTCCATCGTATCCGTAAGGAACAAATACCCAATTACCCCATTGGTGAGCTATAGCAGCACCTTCGCTTCCGTCGGTGGGCTTATGTGTGGTTATTTCGCCTTTTTCGGGGAGTAAAATACCGTTTACGCTAAATTTAATGTAAGTGTTGGGATCGCTTTCAGAAGGTCCGCCGTAAGGATAGTTGCTTGAAAGCATTTTTACGTATACAGCAACGTAATCGTCGTTAGTCATAGCTAAGGTGTTTGTTGTAGTTACTGTTGCGGTAGTGATGCCTGCAACGGTATTTTCTACCGTGGTAGCGTTTATGGTGTTGGTGTTAACACTTGTTGTAAACATTGTACCGGTGTGCAACGTAAAGTCAGAACCTACTTTATCGCAACCGAATACGCTGTTGATAGTCATTTCTACACTGTGCGCATTTTCAAATCTTAAAGATAATTGAGAAATAGTCGTAGGCGCGCCAATCAACGTTTTGCTTATATACATTATTCCGTCAAATCCGGCAGGAATAAAGAACCAGTTGTTCCATTTATTTTCTACAGCGGTAATTTCCGAATTAGATCTGCAATATACAGAGATACTATCTACGTCAATTGTTCCCGTTACCGTATTATTAACATATAATTCGAATACAGCGTATTGATCAGAAGCTGCGTTTATGTTAACGGCTTTATCTATTGTAAGATCAACTGCAAGATATTCCGAATTAAAAGCTATTTCGTCGAATGTGGCTTTTAGCTGACCAAAATTAGTACCGTCAGCAACATAAGAAAGTTCAAAACCGTCTTTAATCGTTACGCCTTGACCTTCGGCAATTAAATTCCCTTCGTTAACAACGGGAGCACCCAATCTTTCGCCTTCGTTTTTGCAACCGAATATGTCGGCAATAACCAATTCGCCGTCGTGAGCGCCATCGAAAGCAACCTTTAAAGAGGTGAGTTCTTTTATGTTAAGAACGCTTGCGGGAATATAAATATAACCGTCAAAATCGGGAGTAACAAAAGTATATCCGCCCCATTTTGTTTCTATTTGCGCTTCAGCTTTTGTTCCGTCCGCATTATAAGTGGGCAATGCAATGTAATCTTCCGGTCCTTGAACCAAATTACCGTTTACATATAACTGAACGGGAAAGTAAGTATCGCCGTTTTCGTTAACAACGTAAGTAGAAATAAGTCTTAATGCCAAATAATTATAATTAAAGGCAACGGGTTCTTGTGTGATTTGCGCACCCGAGCCTTGAGCGGCACCCGAAACAGTCATAGAAAAACCGGCTCTGTCTTCGGATACGGTTTGCATAACAACTTCATCAACAGGTTGAGTAGTTGTTTCTTCGGCAAAAGACATAGCGCCGAAGTTTCCGAGTGAACTGAATGTTACAGCAGCTACGGCAAATAAAGCAATCAGTCTTTTTGTGAAGATTTTTTTCATCTTTTTTCTCCTTGATTATATTATTTTTTAGTAAAACGGATTAAAGCGTCCGTAAAACTTTCTAAAAATTTTTCAACGTCTACTTCAACAGAAACGTCAATTTGCGAAAAATCATTTTCGCGACCGTTTAAAACCGCATCGGCTTTTACTATATAGCCCCTAAGCGCGGGCTCCAACGGAACTATTATGTTTTGTTTTTCAAACCTAACAAAATCGTGCATAAGCACACTTAAAGCCAAAACGTCGTGCATAACGCAATTACGCTTGTTATCTTCAAGCCAAATGGAAAGCATTTGATTGAGTAAATCGCCCACGGGACCGGATATAGAGCGTAATTTTTGATAATTTTCGCCGCTAACTTCGGTTAGTTGCGTGCAGTTTGCCCCAACAGCCTTTATGGGCACTCCGCTTGCATAAACTATTCTTGTAGCTTCGGGATCGCACATAACGTTCCATTCGGGCCAAACTTTACCAAAATAACCGTTCATAAGCACAATGCCCTTAAGTTTTTTAAAGGATTGCGGCCTTGTATTATACGCAACGGCAATGTTAGTTAACGGACCTATTGCTACAAGCATAATTTCGTTGGGGTATTTATCGGCGCTATCCAATATAAAGTCAACAGCACTACCCTCTTGATATTCGTATGCGGTCATAGCTTTGTTATAGTGCCTTAAATTAACCAATCCGTCTTCGTCCTTGTTTTCGTAATCGAAACTGTAAATAGGTTCCTTAATGGGTTGGTTTAATCCAGCATACACGGGAACGTTATCAAAACCGCCGGCGCAAAGCAAAGCTTTTGTTATATATGCGCGCTGCTTTACGTTTTTAAATACGGTGGTTACACCTAAAATATCAAGTTCGGGCGATGCCATTGCATAGGCAATAGCAAACGCGTCGTCTATATCGTCGCCAATATCGGTATCTATAATTACTTTTTGTTTTTCAATCATAAAAATTCACCTTAATTCGAGTAGCTATTATTAAAAAGTAAAAATAAGCATCTTTTGCCAAGCGGCAAAACCTTTTGCAAAACTTAACTTTTTACCCTAACCATTCTTATAAAAACTTTTCGGGTATGGTAAAGTTGTAAGATGTATTACCTCTTATATCGGTAACCTTTAAATCCTGATAGAAAGAATCGGGATCGTTTTTAGGCCAAGCATATTCTATACCTATTTTTTGTTTATACTGTTTAAAATAAACATTGTTAAACGCAACTACATCGGCAACGCCTAATCTTCTTGCCTGCGATACGGTAGCGTTGTAAATATTTTGCGCTTCTTCTTCAGAAGTAGCCGTAATTATTTGCGGAATGTAAGTATTCCATAAATCGTTAACCTTTGTGGATTTTACAAAGATATTTTTATAATCTTCGTGCGATACGTCCACCGAATAAGCAAAACCGTTTGTAGAATAGGTGAAGTCGCAAATAGCCGCCTTAATATTCATATCTATATAATCGTTAAAGCTGTTAAGTACTGCTCCGTCGGGGCTAGCGAGTCTCGGATACATGGGGTTTACAAAAATGTTGGAATACATAAAACCTATTTTAGAAACGTCGCCGTTTATAATTTGATCTTCTATTCCGTTTTCCCATTTAATACGACCATATTTATAAGCTTTGCCGTCTACCGTTTCGCCGGGATTTATTTCGTAAGAGAATGTATCGCCTTCTATACCGAAAAATGTTGACTGACCTTCTTCACTCCATAAAAAGTCAAATAGTTTTATAACTCTATCGGGGTGCTTGCAGTTATTTGTTATCATGCTGTAAAGCCAACCCTTACCTGAAAGGTCCGAAAGCAAAGGCGCTTGCTTTTTATCGTTCGTAATAACAATGGGAACATACTTTATTCCGTTTTTGTAAGCATTGCCTATTGCGCTAACATAAAGCTGAGGCGAACCGATAAATGCAAAAGGCATACCTTGTTGCAAATAAGCGTTTAATGTACCCTGACTTGCAGTTAAGTTGGCGGGGCTTATGAGTTTTTCTCTAAACAATCTGTTTAAGAACAACAATGCGTCGCGATAGTTTTCGTGTTCTTGCTGTATGATAAGATCACCGTTTTCATCTTCGCTGCCAGCCATAAAATATTCAAGCAACCAAGTAACGCCGTTGCTGCCGTTATCGCTGAACGAATCGAGCATAAATGTGGGGTTATTGTCGTCTAATTTATATCTTGATTTTACCCATTTGCACATTTCTAAAAAGCCAGAAGCCGTTGTAACGTCTTTATTTGGGAAAGTACGTGTATATTGGTTAAGATAATCCTCTCTTACGATTAACGCGCCGTTTGAGTTGAGTTTTATTCCCTCTTGCTCGGAATAAGCATCCATATCGGCCTCGGTATAAGCGTGATTTGGCAACCCGTAAATATTACCGTCTGCTACCGAATACCAATCTATAATTTGCTGATCTATACGAGGCAATAAAGACGGTGCATATTTTTCGGCAAGTGTTTGAATAGGATAAGCATAACCTTCTGTTGCAAGCTGAACAGCCTCTTCACTGCCGGCGGTTACGGTTATAACGTCGGGTAATTTATTGCCCGAAATCATTGTGGAAAGTTGAGCACCGTCGTCTAATGCGGGCGTTACGTAATTAATCTTAATTTTTGTTTTTTCATAAATAAGATCCATTACTTTAGTACCCTCGGTTGCTGCCGTTCCCCAATACGAAAGATTTACAAACCAGTTGATTTCTATTTCTTCGGCATCGGGATCGAGTTGTTCCCAACTATCGGACTCAGCGTTTGCATACCCTTCGTCGGGGTAAACAAGTCCTGTTTGTTTATCTTTTTTACAGCCTGCAAAACAGGTTGCAATAAAGAAAACAGAAAGAAGTGCACAAATAATTTTTTTCATTATTATTCCTCCGTTTATTTATTGCGATTTTATCGCTTTTTTATTTTTTTGCGAATAAGATTCGCAAACTTAACCTTTTTTGTTTAACGATTAAAATGTAGCGCCTTGGCAATTTTTTTCGCAAGATATTAACCCTTTACGGCACCTGCCGTTATACCTTGCGCAAAACAAATTTTTTGAATTATCGGATACATAAGAAGCACCGGTACACTTGCAAAAATAATAGATGCATAGGATATTGTTATGGGCAAAGTGTTTTCAAGCACTCCGGGCGGCAACGTGCCTGCATTTTCGGGCGTTGAAGAACGCAATATTATTTGCATAAGATAATATTGCAATGTTTGCAACTCCTTACTGAACGTATAAATCATAACGTCGTAATAACTGTTCCAATGTCCCACGGCAATCCACATTCCAACCGTTGCTAAAATCGGCTTTGAAAGCGGAAAATATATACGCAAAAATACGGTAAATTCGCTTGCGCCGTCTATTAAAGCGGCTTCTCTCAGTTCGTTGGAAATTTCTTTATAATATGTTGAGATTATAATCATATTATAAACGCCGTACAGCCCAGGTATTATATATACCAAGAAGTTATCGTATAACCCCAAATTGACTATTACCAAATAATAAGGAATAAGACCGCCACCGAAAAACATGGTAAAAATATTTATCCAGTAAAATACGGGTTTTGCAACCAAGTCTTTACTGTGCATTCCGTAAGCTACCATCGATGTAAACAATAGCGAAGTTGCGGTGCCTATAACCGTCCTTGCAACTGTTATGCCCAAGGTCGCATATAACTTTGTATCGTTAAACACTACCCTAAAACTATCAAGACTGAACACACGAGGGAATAAATATACGCCGCCTGCGCCGTAATCGTTACCGTCACTGAACGCACCTATCACTACAAACCAATAGGGGTAAAGTTCTATTATAATGAAAAGCAACATTACGGCATAAAGGATATAGTCCACCCCGGTAAGTTTTATTTTCTTTTTCTTATATTTAACCGTTTGTAAAACCTTTTCCATTAGTACAACCCCTTTCCGGTAACTTTTTTACTTATAATATTGCTGGCTATAAGTAAAACCATTGCCACCGCCGATTGAAATAAACCTACTGCAGTAGTATAAGAATACATCCTACCTGAAATACCTTGATCGTAAACATAGGTTGCTATAACTTCGGCTTTTGATACGTTCATTGCGTTTTTGAAAACGTTTATGTGTTCAAAAGAATTGTTTAACAGTCCGCTTATGCTAAGCAAAAGCGAAACGGTTATCATAGGCGAAATAGATGGAAGCGTTATAGAAATCATAGATCTAAAACGTCCTGCTCCGTCCAACTTGGCAGCCTCGTACAATTCGGGATCTACGCCAAGTATCGCCGCGGTATATATTACCGATGCCCACCCGGTGCCCTTCATTAAGGACGAAATGGAAATAGTAGCCCAAGCATATTCGGGACCACCCAAATTTATAGCGTCGGTAGGTCCTATTATTTTTAAGGCGCGACAAATAGGCGTAAAAATACCAAGATTGCTATCCATAAGCGAAAGCAAAATACCACCGTAAACCACCCAAGATAAAAACGTTGGGAAGATTGCGATAGATTGAATTACTCGTTGGTAACTTTTATGCGCTATTTCACTTAAAATAAGCGCAAATATTATAGGAGCGGGAAAGTTTATGCATAACATTAATAGGTTTAATCCTATTGTGTTAAGCAAAATATCCTTAAAGCGATAATCGTAAAAGAAGCTTTCGAAATTAGCCCAGCCTATCCATTCGCCGTGTAAAATTACATCTAATATGTTCAATTCTTTGTCGCCGTCTTTAAAAGCCAAAACAACGCCGAACATAGGAGTATAAGCAAACACCAATAAAAAAAGAACTCCGAGCGAAGCCATTGCAAACAATTGAATTTTATTTTTCGTCCAAACGATTTTTTTCCTTTGTTTTACTGCAATATTTTTCGTAATAATGTTCCTCCCTTTTTAAATTTTATGGCACTATTTAGTTTTAACGCAAACGACTTATATTGTTAGTTTGCGCTTATTAAAAAACAACTTTTAAATATGCGCCTTATCTAAGTTATATTGTACATCAT
>CAZPFZ010000046.1:0-9123 GCA_964585955.1 uncultured Acidiphilium sp. | reverse complement strand
CTTGTTCACCAGTAGCACCGGTTTCGCCTTTGTCGCCTTTGTCGCCTTTGTCGCCTTTGATTGTGCCTATATTGTCTTGGGTTCCGTCACTCCAAGTGATAACGAGGTTTTCACCTTGTTTTTCAATGCCGACTACTGTTTTTTGGTTATTACAAGCAGTCAACCCGAGAGTCATTACAACAGAACAACAAATCACAAACAAAAAGACAATGCATTTCGTCATTAATGACTTTGTTTTTTGTAACATTTCAATAAACTCCTTTTTTGTTTTGCTTTACAAAATTTGTTTTATCACCGCGCAAGCCACATTGTTTTACAAAACAAACAAATCCCCCCCGTACCTCTCGAAAGGTAAATGTTTAATTTGTTAGACAACATAACCGAACGATTAAAAACGATTAGTTCGGGGCAAACATAGTAGATCAGCCCCTTTGCTTTTTATATCATACGACATTAAAAAGGTTTTGTCAACTGTTTTTTTCTTTTTTTTAGTAAATTTTACAAGCAATTTATTCTAATTTTTTTAGCACTTTTTTGTTTTTTTAAAAACGATTTTTGAAATTTTTCCATTTTTAGCAAGGTTTAATAGCACTTTTGCCATAAAAAAACAGTCCGTTTGCCTTAAAAATTAAAAAAAATGTTTGATTTTGCGTTTTTTTGTTTAATTATATTATACGGTCGCGCGCGTAAAAAGGTGTTTTTGTTTTATTGTTTTATTGTTTTATTATTTTTAAAGGCAAGTCTTTTTTGTGTTGCTGTGCTTTATTGGTGATTTGCAAATATTTTAAGCGGGGCTTTCGTCTCCGCGAGATTCTTCTGCCAAGCATTATAACGACAAAAGGCTCTTTTGCAAAAATTTTCAGCTAAACGGCTAAACTACATAAACGATTCTTTGGTCATTAGCAATTAAAACAAATATAAAAAAATAGCCCCTTACGCAAAACTTATTACACCATATTAAAAACACACCTTTTAGCCGTTAACGGTACTATCGGTCAGTTTTTTGATTTTTTAAGCAATACTTTTAACGGTTATTTTTACCTTTGCACCGCCTACTTATAAAGACGCCCTTTAAGCAAGGGATGCTTTCGATAATTTAACTTTTGGCATACCATTGGTCAAGCGATAGCTTTTTATGCCCATTTACGCCTGTATATCATTATATAATAAAGCAAGATAAATAGTACCCGACGCAAGTAAAACAAAACTCTTTGCACATTTACTCGGTCACATTAAAAACGCCGTATTTGATTTTTATTCGGTCAAGCTTTGAAAAAAACGGCTTGGCTAAAAAAAACAAAAAAATTGCATTTGATATCGCATATTCAGCCATTATGGGCAGCGAATATGTAATATTTGCTATGTATTCGCTAAAAATAAACTCTCCGCTTATGGCAAGAGTCGTCCATACGTCCATTAAAAGCGAAAACAAAATCCCGCCGATTATTCCGCATAGCACAAGCCAAAACATATTGTAGTTTTGCTTTTTGAAAAAAATTGCACCCACTATAAAGCCTAATATTCCCCAACAAAACATTTGAAAAGGCGTCCAAGGACCTTGCCCATAAAAAATATTAGAACAAAGCGCGGTTAAACTGCCCGTTATAAAACCCGCCTCCTTACCTAAAGCTATGCCTGTTATTATTACTATTGCCGTAACAGGCTTAAATCCGGGTAATGGTGCAAAAATTAACCGCCCGACTACGGAAAGCGCCGTCATTACGGCTATAATTACAAGTTCGCGCACGGTATTTTTACCTTTTTCGAACACAACAAAAAAAGGTACGCAAGCAAAAAGAGCTATAAGCGCGGATATTAACATGTACTGCCTATCGTTAAGCAAAAACACGCCTACCGCCACTGTAATTGGCACAAGTCCTAAATATACGGCGTAACTGCCGATTTGTTTTAACTTTGATAAAATCTTGCTCATTTTTAATTATCACTGTTTTTTATATTATTTGTCTGCCTTACCCGACAATGCGCTTAAATTTTTTACTATAAACTGTTTAGCTGCTGAATAATTAACAATTTTATCGTTTATGCCGCGCATAATTCTTGCCGATGCGGTTGTGTAATATGCGTTGCCGACAAAAAATTCAGCCGCGGGCTTGCAAAAAACTATTTTACCATCGAAAAACATAGCGCAACGGTCGGCAAATTCAGATGCAAACTCTACGTCGTGCGTAGAAATAACTATTGTTTTGCCGTCTTTTTTTAAATCGACAATAAGGTTTGCAAACTTTTGCTTGGATAAAACGTCCAGCCCCTTAGTGGGCTCGTCCATCAAAATTATTTGCGGTTGCATAAGCAAAATTTTTGCAAGAGCTGCTTTTTGCTGCTCACCGCCGCTTAAGTCGTAAGGATGACGCGATAACAGTTCGGCTATGCCCGTTTGCCGAGAAACTGTTAAAATTGCAGATTCTCGCTCGGCTTTGGGTATTTGCAAAAGCTCGGTTAACTCGTATAAATCTTCGCGCAGAGTGCTTTTTAAAAATAAATCTTGCGGATTTTGCGGCAACATAGCCAAATTGTTGCGATAAAGCGACTTTGCCGAATATTCTTTTAGCTTTTTACCGCGCAAACGGTAAACGCCTTTATATAATCGGTTAACACCGCCAAGAACCTTTAACAATGTGGTTTTACCCGCGCCGTTTGCACCAAAAATACAAAGAATTTCGTTATTATAAACGGTGAGGTCAAGCGATTTTAATACGTCGGGCAAATCGCGCTCATACTTAAAATACCCTTCTTTAACTAAAATAGCCACATCGTTTGCGGCGGTTGCTAAATTATTAGGCGCATCTTCGGTGCTTAACGTTTCGCCGCGTGCAACATATTTATTTTCTTTGGTTAACAACTCAAACTGTTTTTCAAAATAACTTTTCGCTTGCTTTACCGTTAAAGGGCAAGCGCCGCTTGCGTTTGCACTATTAAAAAGTTTTACGCTTGACGGCATAAACTGCATAAAATATTCGGCTTGCTCGGCACTTTGGCTTTTTAAAAAATCGTTTGCGCGCTCAACGGAAAAACAACCTACGTTTTTTCCGCCTTTTAAAAACACAACTTTATCAGCCATGGCAAAAACTTCTTCAAACCGATGCTCGGCTATAATTACGGTTATGCCGAATTCGTCGCTTATTTTTTTTAGCTTTGCCAAAAAGTCGCTTGCCGCAACCGGGTCGAGCTGCGCCGTGGGCTCATCTAATAAAAGCAACTTGGGATTAGTTACCATAACAGAGGCAAGGTTTAAAAGCTGTTTTTGCCCACCCGATAAATTGCATGTTTTTTGTTCGTATAAATAACTTATACCCAAATAGCCGCATACCTCGGCAACCTTGCGCCTTATAACATCGCTTTGCATACCGAGGTTTTCAAGAGCGAAAGCTAATTCGTAATTAACCTTGTCGGCAACAATTTGACGATCGGGATTTTGCATTACAAAACCTATTTGCGAAGCGGCTTGCCTTGCATTGAGCAGCGTTACGTCGGTGCCATCGAACAAAATTTTACCGGTTTGTTTGCCGTTTGGCGCCAATGCGCTCTTTATAAGCCTTAGTAAGGTGGTTTTTCCGCACCCGGATTCGCCCGCAATTAAAACAAATTCGCCGCTTTTTACACTTAACGAAAAATTGTTTAGCGCGGACACCTGCTCGCCGCTATATGTAAAACTTAAATTTTCGATTTCAATAAACGCCATTTTATATCGTCCTTTATTTCAACAAACACGCAAAGCGCAAAAAGCATTGCCACACACACAAACAATATAACCTCTTTTACGCCGAACGCAAACTTTGATATTGCGGGGTAAAACAAAAATTCGCCCGCACCTAAAATTATAAAGGTTAAACTTGCGCACGCAAGCAAACACTCGCCTATAAGCACAAGCCAATCGTTAAACGCCATAACGTATGGCGAAAAACTCGTTCGCCCCTTTAAGCCGTAGCCGCGCGCCGTCATGGAGTCGGCTGTATCGACGGAGTTTTCGAGCGCTGCCGTTATAAGCACCGATATCACCCTGAATTTTGCGGCAAGTTTATCGGTAAAACTATCTGTTGCATATATACCGAGCGCCTTTTGCGCTTGATCTATTTGTTTATATTTACGCTTTAACCGCGGAATAAATGAAAGCACCAAAGAAAGTAAAACTGAAAGCTTGGGGGCAACTTTGCCGAACAAATATACAAATTTTTCGCTTGTAAATATAATACTGAAACATTTGCACCAATAAAAAATTGCAGCAATAGTAACCGACGAATAACACCCGTATAAAACAGCCTCTAACGTGACGGGATTATCGTTTAAAAAAAACAAATAGGTTTCGCCTTTGTGCACAAAAATAGGGTTTATCAGTGCGATTATTATAATTAAAGGCAGTGCATAAAGCAAACTTACCGCAGTTTTTTTCGCACCCGTTAACGCTATGCAAAAACCTACCGCAAATAAAAAAGAACAACACGATATTATAGGATTTTGCGCAAACGAAGATATTAACAATACGCAAATAAAATATATAAAACAGGGAATAGGATGTAATCGTTCAAAATATTTCATTACCACCCTCCCGTTTAAAACAATGCTTATTTTTACTTTTTAATATTGCTGTGGCTCTTATAATGCCGCTTTGTTTTTTTTGTCCTTTTACATAGTCGCTTTGCTTAATGCAAATATTTTGTTTGTTAAAATTATTTAGCTTAGCATAATCATTTTGCAGCTCGGCATTGTTTTGCTCACTGCCGTTATTGTTTGGGGTACCAAACATATCTCCGCCTATATCTCGCCCTAAATCACATGTGTAGCGCCAACAAATAATGTCGCCATCCTTTAAATAGTATTTTGAACAGCCATAATTGGGAAAAACGCCGTTAACGCTGTACATCCAGCCGGATAAATCGCCGCAATCGAATTCGTAAAGGTGGTTTATGCCTTGTATGTAAACACTGCCGAATTGTTTGGCATAAATGCTTTCCGCTTGAATTTTATAAACACGCGTTACCCTGTTTAAAATGTCGTAAACGGTATCGTTTTTTCGCAAACGCAACTGTTTTTTTGCAAAAATAACGCCATCCGACGGCATTTTTTGATTTTGCGCCGGCGCAAGCATATTTGTGTAATCGAGCGCGGTTATACAATCAATTGAAATATAGACTGTTTCGGCGCCATCAACAATATCGTCTAAATGCTCGTTGTAATATTCTTCGACCGACTGTATTTTTACGCCTTGAAAAAGCACAACCGCAAGGAAGATTATTATAGCCAAAAAAATAAAATCTTTTTTCATATTTTTTATTTTTAAGAATTGTTAAACTATGTTTAAAGCTGATGCTAAAAATGCTTATTGTTAAAATTGCAAAGTTTTTATTATACCAAAAATATTAAAAAACAGCGCTATAGGTCGATTATCAACATATTTGTTTGTTTTGCGGCTGTTTTTATAAATAATTATTCGTCGCTTTCGGGCATAAGTTTTTGCAACGCCGTTTTTTTACGTTTTTTAATATTAAAAACAAGCAAACAAACGATAACCACAATGGCAGCACCCACACAAACACCTATGACAAGCGCATAAAACAAGGTGTTTACCTTGTTATAAGCGCGCAAAAGCTCATCCTTACCCTCAACCTTACCTTTTAAAGTCTCGGGGAGGGTGTTATATTCACCGTAAAGTTTTAAAACCTGTCCGCGCGATTGCAAGTTAACTTTGTTTATATCTGCACAAAGGTTTTTTATGCTCTCGTTAAAAGCGGACATTTGCTGATCTCTAAGCAAAATATCGGCGTATAGGTCGTTTATCGCGATAAATAGCGAACTTTGCTCGCCGTATTCTATTTCTATAGAATACTTCATACTTAATATTTCTTTTGCGTCTAAAAGGTTAATATCACTGTTTAAAACACTTTGTACGTCCTCGTAAGAAAAGCTTTTTCCGCCTTGCATATCGTCAGGCAAAATTTCGGTATCGGCACCGATAAAAAAGCTTCCGTCGGCTTTTAAGCAAAACAGCGTACAAGAATCGTTTTTATAAACAAGATAACCGTTACCACAAAACAAATGACCTATGCAATACTGCCTATAAGCTTTTTCCGGTACAAAATAATCGCTTGCTTGCGCGCTTAACGTACTTTTACTATCGCTAAAATATTTTATACCGCCGGGATATCCGTTATAATTATAATAAACGTCTATATAGTTTTCGCGCTCGGCAAGAGCAACGCCGCACTGCGGATAAAACTCGCTTTCTATACTATAAATCAAGCTTAAATCGTAATACGACCTTACCTCTACCGCGCCCGACTTATTAACGCCGTTACCGCTGCAAACATAAATGCGGTCGCCATAAAGTTTTGGTTGCGATGTTGATTGTTCGCCCGTAAGTTTTACCGACGAACGCACGTTAAAGCCAGCATCTTGGCTGTATGTTGCAGCATACAAATACCCTGCTTTTGTTGTAAATAAAATTTCTTGCGTTTGCTCTACATAGGTTATTTGCGAACGCTGATCGCCAACCACTTTTGTTTCGCATAGTTTTTCGCCGCTTGTTTTATTAAAAGCAAACAAGCTACCTTTGCCAAAAATGCCTTGACTGTTGCCGTTGGAAGCGCCTACGCCATCATCGCCGCCTATTATTAAAACATTGCCAACAACAACGCCGCCCGACCAATAAAAACCGCCCTTGTGCGCATAAGACCAAACTTTTTCGCCGGTTTGCGCGTTTAAAGCAATAAAATTTGCATCCGTTGTTTCACCCGTCCAAAAACCCGTGTATAACATTCCGTCGCTAAACAGTATGGGGCTGTTGCACTGACCTTTGCAATCGTCGGTATAACGCCATACCGTTTGCATACTTTCAAAGTGCGCATAAGACCAAACTTTTTCGCCGGTTTGCGCGTTTAAAGCAATAAAATTTGCATCCGTTGTTTCACCCGTCCAAAAACCCGTGTATAACATTCCGTCGCTAAACAGTATGGGGCTGTTGCACTGACCTTTGCAATCGTCGGTATAACGCCATACCGTTTGCATACTTTCAAAGTCGAAACACGCTATGTTTCCGCGAGAAAACGCCATACAAATATATTTTTTGCCGTTTTGCGAAAAAATAGTGGGTGCAATCACACCAAAACCCAAAGTCAAATTGGTTTTTTCCGTTTGCAAAATTTTTCCGCTTTCCAATTGAAATTTAAATACCTCATCGCCCGAAAAAACAATTACTTTATCGCCATCGATTACAGGCGAACAAGGCGCATTGTTCCAGCTTGTGCCGCTAAAATTATACTGCCATAAAAGAGGCGTATCACCCATATTTGCTTCCGCAGCTTGCGCAAGCTCATTTAATTTTATACCCTGCAAAGGCAAAGTGTACGCTAACGCCATATCTTTTTGTAACGGTATGCCGCACGCAAAAAAAGCGAGCACGGCTATAGCCACCATTAATAAAGATAGTGCGTAATGCTTGCCGTGTTTTATTGAGACTGTCTTTTTAGTAGCGATATTTTGCGTTTTTTTCATTTTTTACTTAACAACAACTTTCACAGCGCAAGGCACAACAAAATATTCTGTTACCGTGCCGCCCGCTTGTGACGAGCAAAATACAATGCAGTACGTTCCGCTTATTGTGGGCGTAAAGGTATAATTGCCGTTTTCGTCAACATCGGTAAGCATATCTTCGGCAAGAACTAAATCTTTAACACTATCAGAATAAACCAATGCATAAACATTTTGCGTATCGATTTTTTGTGGTTCGCCATCACCCATACCCATTAAGCCCGAATTATTGTACTTCACGTTAAACGTAATCGTTTGCCCCGCGTTAACGGTATATTGCTTTTGATCGGGATAAATAAACTGCGCACCGTTCATCCAAAACATCCAATCGGACCAATGCGCAAGCTCTACATCGAGCTCGTCTTCAAGCAATATATAATCGCAAGTGCACCCCCAACCGGGCGCCATAACGGGGTATTTGTAGTTAACGTAATAATTCAAATTTTCATCCATACCCCAAAAACTCGTCATATAAAGGCTTGTTGCGGCACCAGTCGCCGAAAAATCGTCAAGTCCGTTTTGACTGTATAAATAATGCATATAAATAAACGCATGCAAAACGGTTGGCTGTTTGATCACTTGGTCGCTTATGTAAGCTCCGCCGTTTTCAAAAGTATCGGCTTGGTAACGGTAAAATTCCTCATAACCGAACTCTTTTAAATCAAAATATGGTATGTTAAGGCGCATATCGGCAATAAGGTCGCCTTGTTTAGTCTTTAAAAACCAACCTTCGTCGGCAAAAGTAAAGGTTGACGAAATAACAAGGTTTTCTATACGGCTTTTTCCATCGGCGACGGCTAAATCCAAAGAAGTTTGGTCTACTGCGGCATTGATTTTTGATTTTATATCGCTAAGCTCAACCGAAAACGCATTTTGAGCGGCTTTAAATGCTGCAAAGTCGTTTAAACCGTTTTTATCGGCAAAAGCATCTATTTGCAAAACAGCATCTTGTTTTAACTGCTCGAAAGCTTGTTTTTCGGCTGTTATTTGAGCTATTGTTTTTACCGCTTTTATACGCGCGTTGCACTCATCAACGTCGAACGCGTTTACTTGATCTATGGTTTCAAGTGCGTTGACGGCAGCCTTTGCCGCATTGTAAATTTCGCTTAATTCATTCCACTGTTCGTCGTGATAATCGTTTTGATTGCAAATTGTTATTTGCTCGATTTTTTCTTGTTTTGCATTGCCAAGTGCTTCTTGCCAATTATTAAAAATTGTTTGACAACCCGAAAAGGCAAATGCACCGATTATTACCGCGCATAAAAGAATGATGATTTTTACTGTGTTTTTCATAAAAAACCTCCGATAAAAGTTGCTTGCATTGGCGCAAATAAAAAACGCGCCGCCTAAAATATTAAGGCTGCACGCTATACACCGTAGCGAGTTATAATACGGCAGGTTCCTGACTTATGACCTTTTACAATAATTATCAAACGCAAGAGTTTTTTATATTGCGGCTTATGTTTTTTAACAAATTTTATTTACACAAGTTTATAAAAAAACAATGCGCCTTTATAAACATTTTTATATAAATTTTGTTATTTGTTTTAATGTTTTTTTGCCGGTAATCGACTTATAAGC